>QNDO01000074.1 GCA_003644895.1 Candidatus Hydrothermota bacterium
ATTGAATACTTCGAAAATATGCAAGCAAAAAAAGTTAAATTGGAATGGGAGAATAAGGGTTAAGTTGTCTGCATCTCAGGAAGCATGTAAGGAAATCTAATAACTTGACTTATATGCCTTATGGACTTAAAATTTTGTCACTAAAGATGAAAGACCTTAAATATAAATTCCGGGAGGTTATTTATGGGCAAAGGTAGAATGGACAAACTGCTAGATACCAAGTTCCACGATCCCTATATGGATAAAACTATCTATAAGGACCCTACTATATGCCCTGTCTGTAAGCTTGTATATCATGATAAAACCTGGCATCGAGACGCAGTACTCTATAAAAAATACAAAGATCATCCTGCAACTCATTTTAAAGAGTGTCCTGCCTGTCGCAAAATTAAAGACAATTTTCCCCTTGGAATAGTTATCCTTGAAGGGAACTTCATTAAAAACAATCAAAACGCAAAACAAGAGATTTTGAATCTAATCCGCCATGAAGCTGAAAAAGAAGAACTTTCCAATCCCCTCGCAAGAATTATGAAAATAGAAGAAAAAGAGGGCTTTATAGAAATCTGGACCACCACAGAGGGGCTTGCGTCTAAAATAGGGAAAGCTGTTTATAAAGCATATCATGGAGAATTGAATTTCACTTTTTCCGATGACCAGAAACTTTTAAGAATATATTGGAGGAGGGAATTGTAAAGGTGGAGGAGCCTGACCCTCTTCGAAGTGTATTAAAGATCCTAAAAGATTGTAAGCATGTTACTTTTTTGACAGGAGCGGGAATTTCTAAAGAATCTGGTATTCCCACATTTCGAGATAAAGATGGGTATTGGAGCAAATATGACCCCATGAAGTTAGCCTCTCCTCAAGGTTTTTTAGAAAATCCTGCCTTAGTATGGGAGTGGTATCGCCACAGGTTGAAAATAATTTCATCTGCTCGACCTAACCAAGCTCATGAAGCAATAAAAGAAATGGAGAAATATTTTAATATAACAGTAATAACACAAAATATCGATAACCTCCATATTGAAGCTGGTTCTACTTGCGTGCTAGAACTTCATGGAAATATTTTCAGATCTAGATGCACACAATGTGACTCAAAATTTGATACATCTTTACTGAAAGAAAAGATCCCCAGATGTCCAAAATGCGGCGGTATAATCAGACCAGATGTTGTATGGTTCGGAGAAATGCTAAATGAAGATCTTCTTAAAAGATGCTACGAAGTGTTGACAATTACTGATGCTATTTTTGTAATAGGTACCTCAAACCAAGTTTACCCTGCAGCTGGTTTTCCTCTACTTGTGAAACAACATGGGGGAAAAATAATAGAGATTAATTTGAATAATACTCCACTCTCTCCCATAGCAGATGTTTTTCTGCAAGGCAAGGCTACTCTTTGGATGAAAGCTATTTTGGAAAAACTAAAAGAATGGAAAAATTCGATGTCATTATCATAGGAGCTGGTCCAGCAGGGCTGTTTGCTGCAATGGAACTTGCCTCTCAAGGGGTTAATGTACTCATTTTAGAAAAAGGAAGCGACCTCACGAAAAGAATCTGTCCAGCTGTAGAAAAAAGGAAAGCGTGTATAAAATGCCCTGTATGTTCTATTACATCAGGGTTTGGTGGTGCAGGTGCTTTTTCAGATGGGAAGATCACCCTCAGCAAGAGAATTGGGGGGTATCTCAGTGAATATTTGGAAGAGAGTATCTTTGAAAAATATCTCAAGTACGTAGAGGAAAAATTTCTGGAATTTGGAGCTCCTCCAAGAATCTTTGGGACTGATACTGAAAAGATTGAAAAAATCAGATATGAAGCGCAGAAATATCACTTAGAATTAGTACCCTCCAGATTGTTGCATATGGGGACGGATAAAGGTCTCGAGGTTCTTTCTAATATCAAAGAATCGCTGATGGAAAAGAAGGTTAGTATTCACTTCAATGAACCTGCTCTTGACCTTGTCATTGGAAAAAGCCATGTAATGGGAGTAAAGACACCAAAAAATGAATACAGAAGTAAATATGTCATAATGGCTCCAGGAAGAGCAGGTTCTGAATGGACCAAATACATTTGTAAAAAACTAGGAATAAAAACATATACAAACCCCGTTGATGTGGGAATTCGGCTTGAAATCCCTGCAGAAATTCTCAGACCTTTTACAGATATCCTTTACGAACCTAAAATTATATATTACTCAAGAAATTTTGATGATAGAGTGAGAACATTCTGCGTTAATCCTTATGGTGTTGTGGTTCCTGAACTTGTTGATGATATTATATCAGTTAACGGGCATAGTTATACATACCATCATTCTGAAAATACTAACCTCGCTATTTTAGTCTCCACTTCCTTTACTGAGCCCTTTAACGACCCAGTAACTTATGGTAAATCAATTGCCCGTCTGGCTAATCTGTTAACTGACAGTATTATTATTCAGCGACTGGGTGATCTTTTCCAGGGAAGGAGATCCACTCCTGAAAGAATTAATAGAAGTCCTATAAAACCCACTTATGAAGGTGCAGTACCAGGAGATCTAAGTTTCGCTCTTCCGTACAGGTATCTCCAGGATATTGCAGAGATGTTGAAGGCACTCGATAAGCTTGCTCCTGGTATTGCAGCTCCTTATAATTTTGTGTATGGTGTAGAAGTAAAATTTTACTCTGCCAGATTGGAACTTAGAAAAAATTTCGAAACTAAAATTGAAAATCTCTTTGCAGCTGGAGATGGAGCAGGCATCACAAGGGGACTTTCTCAAGCTTCTATATCAGGTCTAGTGGTGGCTAAAGAAATTTTAAAAAGGGAGGGGTCTGATTATGAAAACTGAAAAAAATATGGAAAAAAAGAAAATAAAACTGAAGGAACTTTTTGCCAAAGAGCGAATTAAAGAGGACTTCCTTACAGGTCTTATTGTTCTTGGTCCCGCACTTGTAACCATTTATGTGATCCTTTTCATACTACAGCAAATAAGTTATTTCTTTACAGGGCTTTTTAAGTTCATACCATGGATTGCCGATATTCCCTATCTTTTACAAGTTATCATAGCTTTTTTACTCACTTTATTCCTTATTTATTTGGGTGGTGCCCTGGCAAGGACATTTATTGGTAAGCAATTAATTTTAAAAATTGAAAGGCTCATTGCTAAAATACCGATGATAAGTGGGCTCTACAATGCCTTGAGAGAATTTACAGATTATATGTTTCAAAGGAAAAAGGCCAAAGAAAAATTTAAAAACGTAGTCCTTACATCTTTTCCTTATGAAGGATCATATGTTCTTGGATTTTTATCTTCGAGTACACCTATTGAAATTGATGGCCAAAAATTTTACAAAGTCTTTATCCCTACAACGCCCAATCCCACATCGGGATGGTTCTTTATCATGGGTGAGAATCAGATTGAGTTTCTCGATATAAGTGTAGAGGAAGCTTTAAAAATTGTAATATCGGCGGGTATTGTACATTCTCAAAAGGGAGGTGTAGAATTAAAAAATGGGCTCGGGAGAAAGTTTAAAAAGATTAATTAGTCATATCCAGGGCAAAGTTTCATCAAAAGAAGACCTCATCGAGATCATAAGAAAAGCTGCAGAGGGAAATATCATACCGGAACATATCGGCATAATGATTGAACGTATCTTAGAAATTGCTGACAAGGATGTAGAAGAGGTAATGGTTCCCAGAGTAGATATGATTGTAGTTAAAGATGATGTAAGCCTTCGTGATGCAATAAAAATATATAAAAAATGGGGTTATTCCAAACTTCCGGTGGTTCACGAACGTATAGATAATGTAGTGGGTGTACTCTACATCAAAGAACTTTTAAAGTACCTAGATAAGATAGAAACCATGAAGGTGAAGGATCTTGCTATAAAACCCTATTTTATTCCTTACTCTAAAAATGTACTAGATGCTCTCAAAGATATGCAGGCTAAAAGGATATCCATCGCTCTTGTAGTCGATGAATTTGGTTCCGTAGCAGGTCTGGTGACTCTTGAGGACCTTCTTGAAGAGATTGTAGGTGAGATCTGGGAAGAATTTGATAGGGAGGAAGTTCTAGTCGAGAAACAAGAAGAAGGAAGTTTTGTCTTCAACGCGAAGATAGAACTCGATGAAGCCTCAAGAGTATTGGAGGAAGAGCTCTCAAGTGAAGAAGTTAATACTCTTGGTGGATTCATTATCGAACACTTGGAGCGAGTACCTCAAAAAGGAGAAAAATTCGAGATAGAAGGTTTAGAATTTGAAATTCTTGATGCAACTCAGCAGAGGTTGAAGAAAATAAGAGTAAAAAAGATGAGGAGTAAAGAATGAAAGAATTTCATGTAGAGGTGTATGTCCGCATAAAGAAATCGCTTCTGGAACCTCAAGGAATCACCATAGAGAAAGCCATGAGGCGATTGGGAATGCAAAATATCCGAAATACAAGAGTGGGAAAGCTAATAGAATTTGACATAGAAGCTGAGAATGAGGATGCAGCGCGAACCCAAGTGGAGGAGATTTCAAACAAGTTACTTGCAAACCCTGTTATTGAGGACTTTGAATACAGGATATATCAAAAATGCCAAGATTAGGTGTTGTCGTTTTCCCGGGGACAAATTGTGACCACGATACCTATTACGTAGCTAAAGAACTTGCGGGGTTTGACACCTCTTATATATGGCATGAGGAAACAAACCTTAATAAGTATCATGTGATAATCCTTTCAGGCGGATTCTCTTACGGTGATTATTTAAGGCCAGGCGCAATTGCACGATTTTCTCCTGTGATGGAAGCTATTAGAGAATATGTAGATAAAGAAAAAGGCATTGTTATCGGAATATGTAATGGTTTCCAAGTGCTCACAGAAGCAGGATTACTCCCAGGTGCTTTAACTAGAAACATAGGCCTTAAATTTCTATCCATGGATGTAAAACTGGAGATAACAAATAGCAACACATCATTCACCAATTTATTCGAGAGAGGTGAAATTATAACCTTACCCATAGCTCATATGGACGGAAGGTTTGTTATTGATAAGAATAGTCTTAGCCTTTTATATAAAAATAATCAGATCTTTTTGAAGTACTCTGGGGAAAATCCAAACGGCTCCATGGACCATATAGCCGGAATTGCCAATATGAAATTCAATGTGTTTGGTTTGATGCCACATCCTGAAAGAAATGCTGAAAAACTCATGGGATCTGGCGATGGAATAAGGTTCTTCAAGTCTTTGCTGGAGTGGTTAAAATGATCGACAAAGAGATAATCAAACAGCATGGATTTACAGAGGAAGAATATCATAAAATAAGAGAAATACTGGGCAGAGATCCCAATTTACTAGAGCTTGGAATTTTTTCCACTCAGTGGTCAGAACATTGTAGTTATAAATCTTCGAAAAAATATCTCAAGTTACTTCCCACTCGTGGTAAATATGTTTTACAGGGTCCCGGAGAAAATGCAGGTGTAGTATCTCTTAAAAATGGCTGGGTTCTTGCCTTCAAAGTAGAAAGCCATAATCACCCTTCTGCCATTGAGCCTTTTAATGGTGCAGCAACCGGAGTTGGTGGCATAGTAAGAGACATCCTATCTATGGGTGCAAGACCTGTTGCACTTATGAATTCTCTACGCTTTGGAGATTTACAAAATGAAAAAAGCAGGCATCTATTTGATGGAGTAGTTGCTGGAATAAGCTCATATGGTAATTGTATAGGCGTTCCCACCGTGGCTGGTGAAGTTTATTTCGAGGATGCATACCGAGACAATTGTCTGGTAAATGCTGCCTGTGTTGGTTTAACCAAGATTAAGAAATTAAAACAAGGGATAGCCAAGGGGCCTGGGAACCTCCTTCTTCTTGTTGGAGCAAAAACAGGGAGAGATGGAATCCATGGTGCAACTTTCGCATCAGATACCCTCGAGGGAGATAAAGAGGAAAAAAGACCTAGTGTCCAGATTGGGGATCCCTTTTTAGAAAAACTCTTGATAGAAGCTACCCTGGAAGCAGGAGAGCTTGATGAACTTATAGGGGTCCAGGATCTTGGAGCAGGAGGCCTTTCCACTACTCCACCAGAAATGGCGAAAAGAGGTGGAGTAGGCATTGAAATAGATGTAGAAAAAGTTCCTGTAAAAGTTAAAGGCATGACTCCTTATGAAATTATTCTCTCAGAATCTCAAGAGAGGATGTTATTTTGTATTAAAAGGGGCTCAGAAAACAAATTCAGAAAGATCTTTGAAAAGTGGGGGCTCGAATCCAGTGTAATTGGTAGAGTCATAGAAGAAAAGGTATTCAGAGTCAAGAAAGGAGAAAAAATAATAGCTGAGATTCCCATAAACGATCTGGTAGATGGCGTACCTATGAGAGATCTGGCTGATAAAAAGCCGGAATATCTGGAAAAGATAAAATACCTCGAAATTAAAAATAGCACTAATCTCGATATTGCTGTTAAATTGAAAAGAATACTTTCTTCACCCAATATAGCCTCCAAAAGATGGGTGTATACTCAGTATGACTACACAGTGAGAACTGATACGGTGGTACGACCTGGAGAAGGAGATGCTGCGGTCATGAGAATAAAGGGCGAGGACTTTGGTTATGCCATCACCATCGATGGTAATGGCAGATATGTCTATATTAATCCTCGAGAGGGAGCAAAGATAGCGGTTTCAGAGGCAGCGAGGAATCTTATATCTGTAGGGGCAGAGCCTCTGGCAATAACAGATGGACTCAATCTTGGTAATCCAGAAAATCCAGAAGTTTACTGGACTTTCAAGGAAGTAATCATGGGCATAAAGGAAGCCTGTGAAAGACTGGAAATACCAGTAATATCCGGGAATGTGAGTTTTTATAACGAAACCCCTCAAAAAAGGATTTACCCTACACCTATTATAGGAATGATAGGCATTGTTGATCCTCTTGAAAATTATATGACTTTAAAATTTAAAAATCCCGGAGATTATATAACACTTGTAGGAAAACAAGAAGGTCAAATTGGGGGCAGCGAATATCTCAAAGTTTTCTATAATATTGTCGGCGGGGAACTGGATATGGTGGATCTTGAATTTGAAAAGCATCTCCAAAACACGATATTGATCCTTATCTGGTAAATGTTTCTTAATAGTGTACATGATGTGGCAGAAGGGGGGTTGTTGGTTTCTGTGGTTGAGAGCCTTATGGGAAGTGTTGGGCTTGGGGCATTTTTAGATCTACCTGATCTATCGGAAAAATATCTCTTTGGAGA
>QNDO01000075.1 GCA_003644895.1 Candidatus Hydrothermota bacterium
AGGGGTCATTAAATAGAAATCTGCGCTCTCTATGGTCTGGTTTTGCCAGATGTTGATATTTTCCACCTTTAAAACAGCCAGAAAATCAACGGCATCCCATATAAGTGTTACTGTAGAGTCGGAGGTGTAGGAAGTGTGAACCCATACTGAATCCTGGAATTCCCAGACACCCCAGGTGGAATCTGGTAATAGACGAAATCCTGCCCGTCCTAAGGCCATTACCAAACCCAGGAACGGGATCCTCTCAAGAGGCCCCAGTATCACCGGTGGATTAGATTTTTCTGCTTCTACTGTTATAGGAGCTCCCTGAGGCATACTGGCATAAAGCAACGCAGCATCTGATGAATCTGCATCCTTTTGGGTATCCAGTGGTTCTCTGGTAATGCGCTCCACAAGATTTTTATCAATGGGAAAGGGTTCTTCTTCTTTTTGGCAGGCCAGAGATATAATAAATGCAAGAATCAGAGCATATTTTAAATAACTCATATACTTCATCCTTTCCCCCTGTTCTGTCTTATATATAAGCTTAAAGGGGAATAAAGTCAAGAGATATTGAGAAATGGAGCCCACGACCGGATTCGAACCGGTGACCTCTTCCTTACCAAGGAAGTGCTCTGCCGCCTGAGCTACGTGGGCTCAACACGGAGGGTGAGGGACTCGAACCCCCAAGGGCAGAGCCCAGCGGATTTCAAATCCGCCGCCTTACCAGTTAGGCTAACCCTCCAGTTTTAATATTTTACACAATTAATAAGGGATTTTCAAGGGAAAAGGAATTACCACCTTGCCCTGAATTCCCTTACATCTACATGTACAAAAGGACCCCGGGTTGAGTCCTTTTTCCAATCATAGATTCCGATTCCGCCCACAAGTCCGGTTATTTCTTCAACCTTTTCGGCAATTGAAGCTAGGTATACAGCATCCTGTACGTCAATTTTACCATCTTCATTCAGATCATCCATAATCCAGTCATCATTGCTATCTACATAAATATCGGCTGCCTTCCCATACATATGCTGTGAATATCTTGCCCCACCTGATACATTATAATTGTACCAGGGGGTTCTAAATCCACTCATTATTTTTACCCTGTGTTCTTCACCCAGTAAGTTTTGTATATGTTCCAGTTTAAGTAATAATTTAGGAGAGAGGATAAGATACTTGGGATATATATCCGGTCTATGTGTGGTAAAATCTTTCAATTTGAAATGTTTTGATATGTATAATCCCTCATTGGCTTTTGTCACCTCTATAAATCCTGGAGGATTCTTATAATCTAACCTGTGGATTCTAAAGAAAAAACGTGCTGTATCCATTTCAGGATAATTTCCTATTGGATATCCATTAAGTAAGCCATTCTTTACCCAATCCAGAGGATAAAGTACAAAGAGAATGATGTTTCTCTTGAGATATACCGTTTTCACAGACCATGGCGTATCTTTCTCCCCCTTTTCCCATCTTGTTTTTACATAGATGGTAATAAAATATGTCCCGGGATTTTTGGGAGCTCTAAGCGAGAATTTATTTGACGATATTTTCTTGAAGGTTATATCACGAGACTTTAGCGAGATTTCTTCTGCCAATTCTCCAATATAGTATACATTATTTCCCGTGAAATATAGATGGTGCCTGTTGTGAGAATGGAGATCTGCTCCTTTTACTTTTCTATATGTCGAGGCAAGAACTGGGAGGTCAGTTTTTAGGTCTATTTGTAATAGAATGTCCTCATTGGGGAGAGCCGTAAAGAAGGGGACAGATTGAGGTATTGAATCACAATTTGCAGATACCTTAATATAAAAATGTTGGGGCAAACCAACCTCTCTGAAACTTTTTCTTATGGCACAGGAGAATAAAATAAGGAAAAAGAAAAAGTATATCCTGAACTTCATCAATGAAAATATAAAGTGCATAATTTGTTTTAACAACATTTTTTTGGCTTTAAAATAAATTTATGAAGAAATTTATCTTTCTTATGCTGCTAGTGATTTCCTGCAGGTCCACGGTGGATTACAGGCTTAATCTGGGGGAAGTTGAATTGTCACTTACTGGTATAGCATTACCTGGAAATTTTATTACTTTTTATGTGGAAAAGAAAATAGATATTAATCAGATAAGAGAAGTTGAAATTGAGAGGGTTATATGGTCTTATAAAGCCAGTTCCTTCTCCATTTAACACAGGGGTGATTTTTTAACATGAAAAAGTTGTGGCTTCTTAAAATCATCGTTTTGGTTTTAATCCTTGGTGTATCTGTATATTTGTATCTTGTTCCGTGGTCAGAAGGTCCTTCTACAATTTTAAAACTGAGATTCGTGCGGCTCCTTCTCACACTCGTTGCAGGTTATACTCTTTCCATCAATGGAGCTGTGCTTCAATCTGTATTAAGAAACCAGCTGGCAGATCCATATCTTGTAGGAGTGACTGGTGGGGCTCTTGTAGGATTCACACTGGGTGAGATCTCGGGTATAAGAAGTACCTTTTTCCTTTCTCTACCAGCCTTTTTATTTTCAACAGCTTCTATTGTACTGGTTTATTATCTTGCCAAAAGAGGAGGAAAGGTGAGGAAGGAGCTTCTGGTCCTAAGCGGCCTTTTTATAAATTTTTTCTCCTATTCCTTTGTCTTCCTCATGCTGGTGTCAAAACGTGAAGTATTGGAGAGAATTATCTATGTTCTTTGGGGATACACCGGTATTATTTTACGAAGGGGTGAGTTTATTCCTTTTATCTCTATAACGATTTTACTTTTTCTTATACCCATTATTTTTTTATTACTTGCCAAGGAACTGGATGCTATAAGTCTTGGCGAGGCAGAGGCAGTAAGCATAGGGGTGGATGTGGAGAAATTAAAAAGGTGGGCATTTCTTCTAACATCTTTTACAACGGCCATAATCGTATCTCTTGCTGGGGCCATAGGATTTATTGGTCTCATGATTCCGAATATTGTCAGAAGGGTCATAGGAGGAAGGCATATGGTTTTATTGCCTGCAGCTGGATTTGGTGGTGCTCTTCTTGCCCTCTTTGCAGATTATATTTCCAAGGTTTTAACTCCCTATGAACTTCCCCTTGGCATCATCACAAGTCTTCTTGGTGTCCCGTTCTTCATCTGGCTTCTCATTGGAGGAGGATATGAAGGTAATAGAAGTTAAAGACCTAGTATTCAGGTATCCTGGAAATAGAGAAGAGATTATAAAAGGAATCAGTTTTCAGGTGGAGCAGGGAAGTTTTGTGGCTGTGATTGGTCCAAATGGTGCCGGTAAAAGCACACTCTACAGATTGATATTAAAGGAGTTGATTCCTAATTCAGGAGTGATTGAGGTGTGGGGAAAAAGGTTATCAGAATACAGACAGAAAGAACTGGCAAAAATAATTTCAGCTCTTCCTTCAGATGAGATTGAAGATTCCTCTCTCACTGTGGATGAATATCTGGAGCTTGGGAGATACCCCCATTCTGGTATTTTCAAATCCTTAAAAAAACTGGATTATAATCTCATTGAAAATGCGAAAAAAATTACAGACATAGAAAAATTCAGCAGAAGGTTTCTTTTTGAACTCTCCAAGGGTGAACTAGCCAGGGTAAGGATAGCGAGAACCATAGTCCAGGATGGTGGAATATTCCTAATGGATGAGCCAACAGCGCACCTGGATATAGATCATAAATTGTGGCTTCTTTCTACCTTAAGGAGATTAAAGGCACACCTCAAAACCATTATAATAATTCTACATGACGTGGGAATGGCATTTAAATATGCAGATGAAATATTGCTCATGGATAAAGGAGAAATAAAATATTTTGGGAAAAAGGAAAATTTAAATCCCGGTCTACTGGAAGAAGTATTCCGGGTTAAGGTGAAAATGTTAGAAAACAATCTTCTTTTTGAGGAGAGGTAAAAGGAGGTGAAGGATGGATCTAAAAGGACTTTTGAAGAAAAATAACTCTAAGATTGTATTTCTTGTGGCAGACGGACTTGGTGGCATTCCCCATCCTGATTTTGGCTATAAGACAGAACTAGAATATGCCAGCACGCCAAATCTTGATGACCTTGCAGGAAAGAGTATACTGGGGTTGACAATCCCAGTAGACCACGGAATAACCCCTGGGAGTGGACCTGCACATCTCTCTCTTTTTGGATACAACCCCATTGAACATGAAATAGGGCGTGGTGCACTGGAGGCATATGGAGTTGGTTTTATTATGACAGAAAAGGATATCGCTGCAAGAGCCAATTTTGGAACCAGCGACAGAGACGGCATACTGACTGATAGGAGAGCGGGCAGAATTCCCACCGAAGAATCTAGGAAGATCGTAGAGAGAATAGGTGAAAAAGTCAAGGAGATAGAAGATGTTGAAATTATTCTAAAGCCGGGAAAGGAACACAGGTTTGTACTTATACTGCGGGGAGAAGGATTATCTGATAAATTAACGGATACAGACCCTCAAAAGGATGGTCTAAAACCACTGGAACTCCAGCCCTTATCTCCCGAAGCGGAGAAAACAGTAAGGGTGGTCAAAGAATTTTTAAAGAGGGCACAGGAAGTGATAAAGGATGAGCCCAAGGCTAACACTATACTCTTGAGAGGATTCTCTCGCAAACCAGAAATTGAACCCTTTGAGGAGAAATTTGGACTCAAGCCCCTTGCCCTTGCCAATTATCCCATGTACAAGGGGCTCACGAGGATTCTCGGTATGGATACCCCGGACTTGGGAGATAATTTTGAAGACTTGATTAAGTATTACAAAGAACATTTTGCTGAATACGATTATTTCTACATCCACTATAAATATACAGATAAGGCCGGAGAGGATGGAGATTTTCTTAAAAAGGTACGGTACATAGAGGAACTGGATTCATTAATTCCTGAAATTTTATCAACCAATCCTGACGTTTTTGTGGTGACTGCTGATCATTCAACTCCTTCCTACTGGAAACAACATTCCTGGCACCCCAATCCCACTCTCATATATTCAAAGTATGGGGGAGCAGATGACAGGAGTAAATTCACAGAAAAGGAATGTAAATACGGCTATCTCGGTCTCATTTATGCCTACCATCTGATGCCGGTAGTTCTTGCCAATGCTGGTAGATTGAAAAAATACGGGGCTTAATGTGAAGTAGAGTTGGGGTCCTTCCCCTCCAGAAATTTTTCTGTTTCTTCTTCCAGTTTTTTCTCTTCCTCCATGGGTTTAATGTGCCAGATGGAGGCAAAAGTCAGACCCAGAAGAGATCCAGATGCATAGCGTAAAGCATGTATTACTATTGCCACAGTGAGGGCAGTACTTTTTTCAAAACCATATAAACTCAAAGAAAGTACAATACCGTATTCGAAAGTCCCCAGGGCTCCAGGAGCAGCAGGGATTGAGACTACAAGATTGATAATGAAAAGAATAGCTATGGGGAGTGATGGATGGAAGGAGAGATTGAAGGCTTTAAGAAAGACATAAAAACTGGCTCCTTCGAAAACCCAGGCCACAAGGGTGAGAAGGGACAACGCGAGTAGAGTTAAGGGATTTCGCATGATTTCAAAACCTTTAGCTACATTTCCGAAAATTTCTGCAAGTTTTGTGGTTTTATGCTTGCCATGTCTTTCGTAGATTTCTGTAAATACGAAAAGTAATATTACACCTGCAGCGAGTATAATACCAAGGTAGAATATTGCTTCATCAACCCAGCCAGGTGCTTCAATAATTTTTACAATTACTGCAGCAAATAAAAGAATGGCAATACCGTCAAGGATTCTCTCCACAAGAAGAGAAGCAAGAGCGAGACTTCTGGGGACGTCTTCTCTCTCCTTTATGATCACTGCTCTCCACAAATCGCCGAGTCTTCCTGGGAAGATATTGTTCCCGAAGATACCAATGAAGAAACTCCCTACAGAGTGGACATAGGATATATTTTTATAATGCCTCAGCATGGTTTTCCATCGATAGCTTCTTACAAGGTGGCTGATAATAAAAAGTAGAGATCCAGCTAGAAGGAGCCATAGATTTAATCTTTTTATAGTTTCTGTAACAAGACGAAGATTAAACCCCCTCAAGGATAAATATAAGAAAATAATACTGATGAGGATACCCAGTATGAATAATTTTCTTTTTTTACTCATCTAATTTACTCCTGGGATGAGTCTTCTTGTAGATTTCCTGCAGAGACTGTATGGAAAGGTTGGTATATATTGAAGTGGTTGCCAGGGATGCGTGTCCCAGAAGTTCCTGAATAGATCTCAGATCTGCACCATGATTCAGGAGGTGAGTTGCAAAGGAGTGTCTCAGAGTATGAGGATGGACTCCATACATAAGAGCCATGGTTTCAAAGCGTTTTTTTATAATAAGCCAAAGTCCTTTACGAGACAATTTTTTACCAAATCTATTAAGAAAAATAAAATTCGACTTATTTATCTTATCTCCAAGAAAATTCACATATACTTCCAGCGCCTCCCTTGCACGTTTTCCAAGAGGTACGATTCTTTCCTTCCCCCCTTTACCCTTTACCCGTAATTCCATGGTTTTTAAATCAAGATTTTCCCATTTTAGGGAAATGACTTCCGATGCCCTTAAACCGGAAGAGTACATAAGTTCGATTATAGATTTATCTCTTGCCTCCATTATGCTTTCGGGGATCCAGTTATCAAGCATTTCGTTGATTCTCTTTTCGGGTATTACCATGGGCAAATATCGCTCTTCTTTTGGATTCTGAATACCCAGTACAGGGTTTGAAGAGATCACTTGGATTCTTTTTAAATATTTAAAAAATCCTCTCAAAGCAGAGAGTTTTCTCTCAACACTCTTTTTGGAGAATCCATACTGAATCATAGCAGAGACATATTCCCGAATATCAGCCCTTCTTATGTTTTCCACATCCTTTATACCCATTGCCTCTTGGACAAACTCAAGAAATTGATAGAGGTCCCTCTTGTACGATTCTATTGAATTTTTTGCCATTCCTCTCTCACCCGAAATATAAGATATATACTTTTCTATAAGTTCTCTCCCTTCCATTTTAAAATATCCCTCAATGCCAGCTTACTCTAAATTTCCCTTTTTGCCCTGCCCTTAAGTCTAAAGTCCACAGGAGGCAAAAGTCCAAGGTTTGCATTCATGGGCTGGAAATCCTTTTTGTCATTCTCAGTCACGTATCTGAGCAGCGCTCCAATCATAGTGGTTTCTGGAGGGGGAGGTAAAGGTCCTCCC
>QNDO01000076.1 GCA_003644895.1 Candidatus Hydrothermota bacterium
AGACTATTCCCTTAAAAGTCCTCTTCTGATTAACTTTAAATGACAGACTTTGTACAGAATTATTTTCCCAAGATGTGAACCATACACCCATTTCAATAAAGCCCGAAGATGTATTAAATCTGAGATGAGGATAATTCAGGATATACTTGAATTGTTCTTCCTTTGAATAAGTACGTTTATATCCTGGCCTAAAAGATCCAAGGTCTAAATACACCCAATCCTCTATATACCTCCGCTCCACATTCATAACAAAACTTTTATCTGTGTATATATTCCTGCTGTGAAAATAATTTAGCTTGTTAAATCTTGCTTCGAGATAAAGAAACTCACCTTCCTGAGAAGGTTCTTTGGTCCTTGTGTATGAAAACATTCCTTTCACATCTCCCCCACTATGTTCAGCTTCAAAATGATATATATTGCGGAAGATGGAGGATTTCACGCCAAGTGGGACTATATCTCTAATGTAAGACCCGTATTCTGCTTCACCAAAAGTACCGGTAAGAGAGTCATAAAAGAAAGACCCTCCGAAATTCACTGGATAATAGCGTTCCTCCTTAAGTATTTGAAAAGAAGGAATTCGGTCTATATCAACTTGCAAACGGGTATCTTTGGAAATATTAAATCCAAAAGAGCTCCTGTATATAATTTCAAGAGAGTCCCGGTCATATAATCCTACGGTATTTATTCTGTATTGTGCAAATTCAGACCTATCATGAAGCAAAAAAGTGGCCCATAATTTTGAATTTGCTGGCGATCTGAATCTATTTAAGGAGAATTTTAGTCCATTACTATGAACAGAAAAACTGACAAGATAGAATGAGGAGTCCCTCCGGTAGTAACTGATGCTTAGCCCCGGATTTAAACTTATGGGGATCTCGATCTTCAAAATATCATCAAACGAAAGGCTATCCCCTGATTTTGATAATCTCACATCATTGCTTACACTTTTAAATTCAGTGTTTAAAATTGAGAGATACTCTTTAATCACGCCTTTTCTTCTTCCGGAGAAACTAAATCTCAATTTTTTTTCTTCTGTTCCTAAAGCAAATATGAGATTTCCACCAATTGTATTATCTTTACCAGGGAATTCTCTCCATAGTGTATCTTTTGCAAGAAGCATGTCCCGGTACTCTCTACTGATGTAATAGCCAGCCAAAGTGAGACGACCACTTCCCAGAGTAAATAGACGGGATACTCTAACGCTGGCCCCAATGTTATCCCTGTCATCAATTTTGCTTATGAGGTTTTTGTCAAAATCTGAAATTCTAACATCCAAGATAAAATTTTCGGGTCTTATATAAAAATCAAATTTTCTCAACCTCTGAGGAGGAATGAATTTAATCACAGGTTCATAGAATCCCTTTCCTTCCCCAACATATTTGTAAGCTCCTAATAAATTATCAAATACATAACTCCCCGAATCTGGTCCCATATAAGTGAAATGAACTGTATATTCTCCCTTTCCATATCCTGCAAACACAAAAATAGAATCTACAAAATTGTAATCTCCATGGTCTTTCATGAATGCCCCGTTTAAATAAATTTCTCCGGCACTGTCTCCAAGTTGTTTTATGGTATCAAGCAAGACTGTATCAACATTTTGGAGCCATAAATTAACATCCTCTTTAAATTCTCTGTATCTTATAGAGTAGAAGTTCCTTTCAAAAGATATATCTGTGTAAATTCCCGGGACTTCACCGTATTCTTCAAATTCAACCTCCACGATATCCTGGGGAGCCGGTAAATATCCCCGGATAAAATTCAAACTCCCTAAAGAGTAATTAACTTCATATTGAGATTTAGAAATTTCTTTACCATTCACATACACAAGCACTGAGCCATCCACAAGTGCATAGGGTTCAGCTATTTTATACGGTCCTGCCACTCCTGGCTTTATAGAGATAGATATTCTATGCATCTTCCCCTTCTCTATTCCATATACGGCGGTTAAATTTCTCCATGCTCCACGAAAACCCAGTAAATTTCTGCCCTCGTGGATGATTCTTCCCAAATCAACTTGCAGATCTCTGCTTTTACGTATCTCTAAATAAACTTCATCGATATCCCGGAGCTTTTCGGTGTAGAGATCTTGATCTCCTGGTACAGAATAATCCCTTAACACCCCTTTTATCTCCATATTATCCTTTAATTTGCCAGAAATAGAAATATTAAGTATTTGGGTAAGGTCTCCTGAATTTCCATTAAAAGAGAGGAAAATACCTTTGTTACCTGAAATTCTTAAGTCTGGAAAAATCCTCATTTCACCAGAATCTGATGAAGAAGTATCAAGAGAAGACGTATCCTGAGTTAGTAATCTAGGGTTTATGTAATACTTAAGAGTATCTTCAGACTCCAGTTGTGCAGTTATAATAAAGAGTGATATGAAACCACCTAAAAAGGTCGATAAAATCACGTCACTTTATATTAAGCACGGCCTTTATGATTTCCTCCTTGACGCCATGCTTTCTGAGAAACTCTTCTCTCTCTTTTTTCATCCTCTGAACCCACTCTCTATATTCATTTAACCTTCCGGTCTTTTCATAAAATAATCTGGGATTCAAAATCTCCGGAGGGACTTTGTCCATAAGTTCCTTGTTCGCTGGATGATTTATATCAACAATTTCATATCCAAAATCAGGATCCTCAGTCCACTTTATCTTATCAAGGAACATGTATTCCAGCATAGCTGAAGAATGTTTTATTTTAACCTTGAGGGCTCTCCCCTCTTTTTCATCCAGCGCATCCCCTCCTACATAACCTGTATTCATCATCCAGTTCACAAGCCCAGGATTTTTAGCTGCAAGCTCCTGAAATCTTTCTGCCTGTAATCTGTGGACTCTGGGGAAAAAGGGCTGTGTGAATGGTGATCTAGTCTTTCCTCTTTCCTTTCCTGCTGCGGAGGTTTTAGAGGTTTCGCCCAGCATGAAATAGCCCGCTGCTTGCTCCGGGGATGTAAAGCGGACAATTCCAGGTGTTGCTGCGTCTTTTCCCTCATCACGATTCAATATACCGAGAAATTTAAGGGGTGGAAGATTATCAAGGTCTGCAACATTCTCTATAGCAGAAAGTGGAATGATGGACCTACCATTCTGTGTCCAGGCAACAAAATCCCATCCATCCTTAGGTATACCATATTCATCTACAACTTCTTCAAGTTTGACCTTCCCTTTAATATATGCATCAAGATTGTCTGGGTCTGCTCCAGTGAGGATGAAGGTCTCTTTCCATCTCTTTACTTCCTCCGGGGTCAGAAATTCCTTTGAAAAATCATATGTACCATCAGGATTGAGATAAACATTTTCAACCCATGCATTTGGATCCACTGTACCTTTATATATTACAGGCTCACTTTCGGGAGTGAGGCCAAATGTCTTTGCAAAACATCCATTTTCCGTAATAGAGTAACTCCCATCAGGCCATAAGGCTATCATATCGTCCTGAATGGGTTGTGCAAGTTCACCCTGCTTTGAGAAGGTAGTAGTAGTTTTGCCCGTGCCGGAAAGCCCCATGATACCCACTCCCCACCTTTTATCTCCAACCTGAACAGCCTTTGCCCCTGCATGTAGTACTAGCCCGCCCAGTTGATAAACCAGTTCATTGAACATCCTCAAAATACCTTTTTTGCTTTCTCCAAAATAATCTGAATTAATCACATAGGTAGTCCAGTTCTCAAAGTCAACAATAATGGCCATCTTGCCCGGGATCTCTTCAATTTCAAGGCCAGGTGTATATACCAGTCTGAACTTGGGAACAAAAGGCTTTTTAAGTCTATCCTCACTCTCTACCCTTTCTCGAGAAAACATAAGTACTTGCTGCATTCCAGCAACATTTGCCGCTTCTTTGGTATAAAAAGCCTGAACGGCGACAGATTTTTCTCCTATCCCATAATACCCGTGTATTTCAATTAGTTCTCCCTGTTTTTCAATATATTTTTTCTGAATTTCCAGTATCTTTTTAGCCTTGTCGGGTTCTATGAATTGTACTGAATATAAGTGAGCATCCTCTTGAGGAGCAATTATGTATGTATATTTTTGCATTCTGGCTTTTCTTTTGGTTATCCGGTCAATATTCCCGTAAGCAGATACAAATGCCGTGGAAATATGTCTGAGCGTTAATTCCCGAAGCTCTTTTTGAGAGGGATTTTCAATATATCTTACATTATACGGTTTTAAATCTTCCCATGGTTTCCCAAGCCTGAATCCACCCATCTTTCTTCCTCACTCTATAATGAGTTCTTTACTCAGATGTGTAAGATTGTGTGTCTCACCCTTTTCGTCTATGTAAACAGTATCTTCAATTCTCATCCCGAAGCCCTTGGATGGATAATAAAGGCCCGGTTCTATTGTGAATACATCTCCCTTTTCAAGCACATCATCACTATAAAGACTCAATCGAGGAGCTTCGTGTACGGCGATCCCCACCCCATGTCCAAGGGAATGTATATATCCTTCCTGGGCTTTCTGATCTTTTCTCAGGGTAGTATACCCCTTACTTTCAAAATAATCTACTACCATTTCCTCTATCTTTTTAGCTTCTGTTCCTACCTTTGCGGCATTCAACGCCATTTCTTGAATTTCTCTAAGATCTTCATAATATTGAATAACCTCTTTTCCAGGGTCACCAAAGGAATATGTTCTCGTCATATCAAAAAAGTACCCACCACCGTATTCCTGAGGAAAAATGTCAAAAACTATAGTGGTATTGGTTTTCACTGGTTCATTATCGTTGCCAGAGTTGTGCGGCACCCCTGCATCTCTTCCCTGAGCAATAATCATACCCGCTGCATCCAGTAGATTTCTCTTTATAAGTTCCATTCTGAGGAAGGATTTAGCCATTCCTATTGTGAAAGGACTTCCGTCCTTCCTTTCCAGGATTCCATTATTTCTTTTCAATGTTTTCATGTATTCGAGAAGCTCTGTTAAGGCTTCTTGAGTTTTTTTAGCAACCTTCTTAATCCTTTCAATCTCCTCTTTGGTTTTATGTCTACGTAATTCCGTAACCAAATTTTTTTGAGTTTTGATAAAATTAAGGCCTGGATATTTCTTACGAAGTTCATCCATTGTGAGAACCATATTGTTATCAAAATGATCCATCAGCATGTAAATATTCCCCTTTAAGTCAAATCTATCAAAGAAGGCGGAATAGAATTTGATACCTGACTCTACAGGATCTTTAATCTTTGCCAGTTCCCTCAGTCCCATTTCAGAATAGGGGATGGTCTCAAAATCTGTTAGATGCGCGACATTATCTCTTTCCATGTCAAGATGTACCAGTATCGGTTTTTCTCTATGTTTCTTTATGAATATAGCATACCCCAATTTAGCTCCTCTTGTGAGATAATATAGAGAGCTAAATTTTGTGCTCCCTATCACTAACATCACATCCACACCATATTCATCCATTATCTGGTCTAATCTTTTTATATCCATATTTCTATTTTATAACCAAAAGTGTGTTTTTTAAAGTCATAAGCCCTTATCCTGCATAGCAGCAAGAGCCGCGTAGCAAAAGCATGAGAAAAGGGAGCAACAGAAGACAGAAAACATATTGTCAAGAAGGGAACATAATCTTGCCCATTTCGCGATACATTTTTGTGAGTAAATATTTTTTCAAAATTTGAACCAATTTTTTAAAAAATTGAAAAAAGACTTGACAAATTTGAAAAAATTAGTTATAATATTTATATGATGAAAAGATTGATTACAAAATGTCCGGTCTGCGGAGGAGACATGAGGGTTACTGCCCTCGTATGTAAAAGTTGTGGATCTGAGCTGAGGGGGAACTTTGAAATATGCGAATTCTGTTCACTGGACCATGAAGATCTGGTCTTCCTCCGAATTTTCCTTAAAAGTCGAGGGAATATTTCAGAAGTTGCTAAAAAACTGAGGATTTCACATCCCACTGCAAGGGTTCGATTGATGGATATTCTCGAGAAATTAGGCTATGAGGTAGAACCCGAACAAGAAGAAGATATTAACAAAATCCTTGAAAAAGTGGAAAAAGGGGAAATTACGGCCGAGGAGGCCGCAAACTTAATTAAAAAAATAAGGAGGTGATAGAATGAAGGAGGAAATTCTCAGAATAATGAAAATGGTAGAAGAGAGAAAAATAACCGCAGATGAGGCAATGAAGCTCATTGAAGCCCTGGGTGAAGAAAAAGAAGTAGAGAAGGGAAAATTTCTTAAAATATTAATAATGGAAAGTGGAGATAAAAAGGTGTCCATCACTGTTCCCCTTAAATTGTTGAATCTAATTCGGAAGTTTATCCCCGAAAGTAAAATGCAAGCAAAAGTAGGCAACAGAGAAGTGAACATAGCTGAATTACTGGACTCTCTTGGAGATGAACTTAAGGGTGAACTCGTCAACATCGAGGACGAGGAATCCGGAGATAAGGTGAAAATATGGGTAGAATAAAAGGGGGCACAAAAATGAACAGAATATTCTGGGCAATTGTTTTCATAGTATTAGGTCTGTGGATTTGGTTGTCAAATCTAGGTTATCTTTATTTTAAGAGGGACTGGCCCATACTTCTTGTAATTATTGGAATATATATAATACTTTCTGGTGTTTCAAGTACTATGAAAAGAAAAAGCAGAAGGGACATAAAGAAAGTACTGAAGGAACTGGAAGAAGGTAAAATAGATGCTGACGAAGCTGCCAGAAAAATGAGGGGGTAAATATGGAAGAAAGACTCAAAATTTTAAAAATGCTCGAAGAAGGTAAAATTACTGCAGAGGAAGCTTATAAACTTCTTGAAGCTCTTGAGACCAAGGAAAGGAAAACAGAAAAAGAGAAAAAAGAGGAAGAAAGTTTCAACCTAGGCGAAATATTCAAAATGGTAGGTGAAACAGTGAAGGCATCATTAAGCGGTATCCCCGAAATCATCAAAACAAGTATTGAGGCTGGATTTAGCTTCAGGAATGCACCTGTTGTCACAATTGATGAGTCTTACACTATGAAACCTGAAGATATGATTTCTTTAACAATTTCTGGAGCTGAAGTGGAGATCAAAGAAGGCACCGTGGAATCACTTAAAATAAAAGGGGAAGGGGTTTACAACTTCAAAAGAAAGGATTCGGAAG
>QNDO01000077.1 GCA_003644895.1 Candidatus Hydrothermota bacterium
ACCTTTTTACCAATATGATCTGAAGTTAATTCTCCACAAGTATGAGTCCTATACATGGTTATCTCCCCGTGAGGGATGGATAATTTATCATAAATCTTTTTGTATAATACATCCTTAACAAAATAAGAATTAAAATACCTAGAGCTAAAAATAAAGGAAATCTTAAAGCCACCATTAAGACAAACAGGAATGATACTGCTCTGTACGAGATTTTGGCCATTTGCATTGATTCATCCCAGATGGAAATTATAAAAACAGGGAGTCCAACCAGTGAAGGTATCATCAAAAACACGTCAAATTCTAAAAAAGAATAAATAAATGCAAGAAAGAGAAGAATAGAGGAGAGGATAGTTGCATTCCTTGCTCCCAGGAACACGCCAATAGTGTATTTGCCCGCTGTCTGGTCCCCCTTGATATCCGGAATAGTTGTATTTATGAATACAGCGGATACGAAGAGTATATATCCAAAGGATTGAATAAAGGCCCTTCCCTGGATTTTACCCGTTACAGCCCATCCTGTAAGGAATGCAAGTACTCCGTATCCTATAGCATTTGCCAGCATATCGGCGATTGGACGGGCTTTTAATTCAACGGGTTTTACACTATAGGCTATCCCTAACAAGTAAGAAAGTATGAATAATATAACAAATTTGATACCAAGGAAATAGACAACAATCAAAGATACAAGTGCAAGTATAATTGCATAAATAGTTGCAGTTCTGATACTTATTATATTGTATGGAATCAAAAATAGTTTATTGTTTATTAGATCAGACTCCCGGTCAACAATTTGATTAATAATATAAACTGAAGACATCATAAGGCTATAAAGACCGAGAACCGCCCAGAACTTCCATGGTAAAATGAGAGTAAAACTAAAAGTTTCGAGAGCTGAACCCCAGAAATATCCGAGAAAGAGAAAAGTCCAGACAGGAATCCAGAGAACAGGTCGTAACAGAAAAAAATAATCATACCAGCGAAGATTCAAATCGAATTTTACATTAGATTTATCAATTTCTTTTTTTACTTTCATAATTAAATGATAAAACCCAGAGGAGCGATATGCAAGCATTTAACGGCACTATACTCACATAGTCAATTGCTCCCCAACTTCACATAATATATCTTATGTTAACTTAAATAGGCATATGAAATACAGCGGCTTAAATAAAACTCCTCTATTTCAGTTATGGTACTCATTATAGAATTTTTAAAGAGTTTCTTCTTTCAATTTCTTTCAATCCTTTTGAATTTACTGTACAATTTCCATGTGTATTTTACTTTTAATTTTGATATTACTCCTCGCATAATTTATATTACTTATTGACTATGATATACTTATTACAATATCATCAAATAACACCTCATGGAAACTGCTCTGGAACCTTTGTTACACCAAGGATTTTCGAAAGTCATATTAAAGAATTATGCAAAATGGGAATAAAAACTTTAACAAGAGAGAATTATATGCACATACTACTCCACCCCCCAAACGAAAACTTTGTACTAATTACTTTTGATGACGGGTATGAAAATGTTTATAAATATGCTTTTCCTATTCTTGAGAAATATGGTCTAAAAGCGGCCGTATTTCCAATCACAGCATATATAGGTAGGGTAAACCTATGGGAGGTTCCTTTCCTTGGCCGTCATGCTCATTTATCAAGGTCTCAGATAGTAGAACTACACAGAGCCGGATGGATAATTGGTTCTCATACAGTTACACATCCTGATTTGAGAAAATTGGATGAGCAAAAGTTAAAGGTGGAACTTGGAGTATCCAAGAAATCACTGGAAGACATTATTGGTGATGAAATACAGGCCTTGTCCTATCCTTATGGCCTGTACAATGCAAAAGTCAAGAAAGCTGTTAGAGATGCTGGGTACAACATTGCTTTTAAATCCGCGGGTAAATTAAAGTTTCCTTTAGATTTTTTGGAGGTCCCCAGAAGGAGTGTATATATATCTGATTTTTTTATTCGTACAAAACTAAATCCTACTTATGAAAGATATTATCTGCTGTTTGAGAGAGTGGCTAATTATTTTGCAAGATTGAGCCCAGCTTACCTCACTATTTTCTCAAAGTCAGCCATGTAACAACAACTGTAGTAGCAATTTGCAGAATTTGCGCGTAATCCTGCCACCATTTTAACGTAACTGGTTTAACGTATATTATATCCCCAGGTTTTATTTCTAGAGGATTTTTTAGTTTTTTGTTAGCTCGATATACCGTGGGTTTCCTGGACGCCCTATCAGTGAACCCTCCACAATATGAAATATACGTGGAAATGCCGGCTCCGGGTAGATAAGGTACCGGCTGAGGGTTCTTAACTTCACCAGCTACAAAGACCTTGTCAGTAAATGGTGGTATATAAAGGGTGTCATCGGGCATAATATACGTATCGAGGGTAACTTTGCCTTTCTTAGCTGAATAAATATCTTCAACTATTGAATAGCTTCTCAGACCTCCAGCCAGGTTGATAATCTCGCTCACTTTTAGACTATCTTTAACCTCAATCTTTAGAACATTAGCATCGAAGGTGAGTATAAAGTTACCAGATAATGCCTGAACCTCCCGGGTGGCAAAACTTATTACTGGATAGCCTTTCACTGCACCAACCACCACTACTCCACTCTTCACAAGAGGAATGTAAACCTTGTGCATTGTGGCTACCAGTGGATTTTGTGAATAATCTCCCTCCATGTAAAATTTCCTAAGGTTAATATTGTAAACATCTCCATTTACAGAAAATACTTTGATTCTTGAAATATCTGCGTCATAGGAACATTTTCCGCTTGAAATAAGTATATCCACAAGTCGCGCTGTGGAAAAGCTTCTTACTGGCCCTGGGTTGTTAATTCTTCCATAAAGAAAAATATTGAATCGTCTCGGTTTTAACAATCGCACATCGAATTCTGTACCCTTGTAATATTTGGAGTACCAGATTTGTAAACTGTCTTTAAGCTGAGCGATGGTAAGCCCAGCAGCCTTTTTAAAATCAAGAACAGAATGAATACCAGGCATGGAAGACTGAGTGCTCTGTAAGATTGTTGTACTCAGGTCTGGCAAAGGAAGCGTAAGCGCTATTTTCCCGTTTAGATCCACCATGGCTATATAGGAAGTTCCAAGGTCTTTTATTAGGATCTCCAGACTATCCCCGGGACCTAAAGTATACTCTGATTCTTTAATAAAAGTATAGGGTGCTTCTCCAATCTGTACATTACCAGCTTCATATTGAAAAAGAAGAAATAATAACGCTATCTTGAACATTTTATCCTCCCTCCACCATATTGTTAATTTCCTCCATTAAAACCTCGAGTATCTCTTCTTCTTTAACTCTTTTTATAATTTTACCTTTTTTAAATATCACACCCTTACCGGGTTCTGCGGCAATACCTATGTCTGCTTCACGAGCCTCACCTGGACCATTTACCTCGCATCCCATAATAGCCACCTTTATAGGATATTTAATCGATTTTAACTTTTCCTCAACCTTTTTAACAAGGCTTACAAGATCTATTCTTGTCCTTGCACAGGTGGGGCAGGATATAATTAAAGGCCCATTGGCTCTGATACCAAGGGATTTGAGGATTTCCCAGGCTACCTCGACTTCTTTTACCGGATCTTCGGTCAAAGACACCCTAATGGTATCTCCCACGCCTTGAAGTAAAAGAGTTCCAAGGGCTATGGCAGATTTTACAGTACCCGGCAGCAGGGGACCTGCTTCTGTTACACCGATATGAATTGGGAACTGGATTTTGGAACTTAGTTCCAGGTTAGCTTCAATAGTCTGTATCACGGAAGAAGACTTGATAGAAACAACAATATCTTCAAAACCATTTTCTGTAAAATAATTAACCCACCGGATTGCACTCTCAACCAGCCCTTGAGAAGTAACCCCATGATACTTATCAATCAGATCTATTTCTAGGGATCCGGAGTTTACTCCTATTCTAACAGCTTTTTTATTTTGTTTAAGAGACTCTATTATTTCCAGTACTTTCTTTTTATCCCCGATATTACCTGGATTTATGCGTATTTTGTCAGCTCCTGCCTCCAGAGCCCCTATAGCCAACCTGTAGTTAAAATGAATATCAGCAATGAGAGGGACATCTGTTTGCTTTCTGATTTCTCTAAATGCTTCTAAAGACCTTCTATCGGGTATTGCTATCCTTATCAGTTCACAATCTGCGTTGGATAATTCCTCTATCTGCCTCAAGGTTGCATCTATGTCAACTGTAGATGTGGAAGTCATAGATTGAACTCTTACTGGATTATTCCCCCCTATTCCGATATCTCTAACTTTTACTTCTCTGGTTTTTTTTCGTGGTTTTAGCATTGGGGTTATTTTACACTTGCTTTTCTAATCTTTCAAGTTGACTGTGCAATCACCCTAATTTATCCTATTGCCATGTGTAAAATAGATGTGGACCGCATAAGAAAAGATTTCCCTATCCTCAACAGGGAAATCAATGGACACAAACTTATATACCTCGATAACGCTGCTACATCTCAGAGACCTTGGCAAGTTGCTCAAGCGGTGTATGATTTCTATACCAAACATAATGCCAATATCCACAGAGGATTGCATACTCTGAGTGAAGAGGCTACAGAGATGTACGAAGAAGCACACAGGGCTGTCAAAGAATTTATTAATGCACGTACATGGGAAGAGATAATTTTTACCAGAAATACCACAGAAGCTATTAACCTTGTTGCTTATTCTCTTGGCGTTCGTAGATTTAAGCCTGGCGATGAAATCATAATAACAATGATGGAACATCACTCAAATATGGTTCCCTGGCAAATGCTGAAAGATCTTTACGGTATAAAACTCCATTATATAAAATTGAGACCAGATGGTACCCTTGATTTGGAACATTATCGTTCTCTTTTGTCTCCCAATACCAAACTCGTCTCAGTGGCTCATGTGTCCAATGTACTTGGTGTTATTAATCCTGTGAAAGAAATTATAAAACTTGCCCATGATGTAGGTGCTTTAGTTTTGATAGATGCTGCTCAAAGCGCACCCCATCTAAAACTTGATGTTCAGGATATAGATTGTGATTTTATGGCTTTTTCTGGACACAAAATGTTAGGGCCTACAGGTATTGGTGTATTATATGGAAAAAAAGAATTGCTCGAGGAGATGGATCCTTTTCTTCGAGGGGGAGATATGATAAAACAGGTCAAAATTGAGGGAGCTAGCTGGAATGATCTTCCCTGGAAATTTGAAGCTGGGACATCTAATATTGCAGGAGGTATAGGTCTCAAAGCTGCAATAGAGTATCTTCAAAATATAGGGATGGATTGTATTTTCGAGCATGAGAAAGCACTTGCAAAATATACCATTAATAAGCTAAAAGAGATAGAGGAAGTCAAATTATTCGGACCCGAGGAACGGATTGGTGTAATTTCTTTTATAGTAGAAGGAATTTCCCCGGATCTGGTGGGAATTGCTATGAACGAAAAGGGAATAGCAATTCGCACTGGGTGTCATTGTGCTCAACCACTACATGAATTCTTTGGGATTAGAGGAACGGCACGGGCTAGTTTCTACCTATACAATACCTTCGAAGAAGCAGATAAATTTATTGAAAGGTTGAAAGAAATCATAGCACAGTCAAAAAAAATAAATGTTATATAAAGATTCGGGCGTTAATATATCTCACGCAGAAAAATTAGTCGAATTTATCAAAAGAATAAACAAGAGAGCTGAAAAAAATATAGGGCCCTTTGCTGCTGAAATAGAAATTCTCGACATAATAAAAAACTATAAGAATCCTACTCTGCTGATGTCTACAGATGGTATAGGAACCAAAATAGATCTCGCACTTGAATGGAATTATTTGGATTTCCTGGGCTATGATCTTGTAGGGATGTGTGTTAATGACATAGCAACAGCCGGGGCAAGACCGCTTTTTTTCTTAGACTATTATGCCACTTCAAAGCTTCAACTTGAGATTGCCCAAAAAGTACTCCAGAGTATAGTTAATGCATGTGAAGACGCCGGCTGTGTTCTCGTAGGAGGTGAAACTGCTGAACTTCCGGGACTCCTTTTAAATAGCAGATTCGACGTTGCAGGTTTTGTAGTAGGCATCCAGGAAAAAGACAAAATTCCCTACCCAGAAAAGGTGAAAATTGGTAATATACTCATAGGTTTTCCTTCCACTGGTCTCCATAGTAATGGATATTCACTTGTAAGAAAAATTGTCAACGAGTTAAATCTTTCCCCGGAAGTAAGAATAGATAATAGAACGCTTAAGGAGATTCTATTGGCGCCTACAAAACTTTATTCTAACCTTATGAGCGATATTTTCCAGAATTTTGAGATTCATGGAGCGGCTCATATCACAGGTGGAGGGATTCCCGGTAACCTAAGGAGGATCTTAAACCAGGAAGTCAATGCAGTATTAAATAGAGAGAGTTGGGAAATGCCGCCTATATTTAATAAGCTTGCAGAATGGGGAAAAATCCCGGAAGAAGAAATGTACAATGTTTTCAATATGGGGATTGGATTTATCATAATAATAGATAAAAATGCTTTACGGGATATGGAAACATTTTTAAGGGAAAGAGGAGAAAAGTTTTTTGTAATCGGTGAAGTCATTAAAGGTAAAGGGGAGGTAATTTTAATTTAAAACCACTGATTCTCTTTATACCATTTGTAAACCACAGGAAAACCCCGATAAACATCATATTGAGGCTTGAAACCCAGTTCTTTTTCTATTTTTTCGGTACTGCCCAACCAGTATTTTTCTCTTAGTTCCTTCAGTTTATCCATATTTAACATCGTGGCTTTTTTAATTAATCTGGAAAAAAGTTCCGTTATAGAAAATACAGGGGTCATAAAAATTAAAGGCATCTTCAGTGTTATATAGTGTTTTTTCTTTAACAAAGTCTTAAGGAATTCAGCTATTTCGCTCAAGCTGTAATTTATGCCATCAGCTACAAAGTAGATTTTATACTCTGCAACTTCCGATTGCAAGGATTTAACTATTATATTTATAAGGTCTTTGACATATATCAAGTTGATGTATTTTTCACCGGCAGGAATAGGAAA
>QNDO01000078.1 GCA_003644895.1 Candidatus Hydrothermota bacterium
ATTAACGGCTGCCCTGGGTACATTATATATAATCCTTTCACTGGTACTTTCTGCCATAAATTCACCGAGAAGAGTAAAAAGGGCACAGGTGCCCGTGGAGACCCAGAAACAGGTTGAACAAACTCAACCTCAAGAGCAGCAGACTATACCACAAATACCAGAAGAAGGAGGGAAATGATGGAGTACGCAGTTATCGAATTCAAGGGATGTGAATACAGAGTTAAGGAGAACGATGTAATAACCGTACAAAAGGTCGATAAAAAAGAAGGAGAAAATGTTGAGATAGACACAGTTCTGCTTGTCAGAAAGGGTGACAAAACTCTTGTTGGCACACCATATGTAGAAGGTGCTAGGGTAATCGCTAGAGTTCTGGGAGATCGTAAGACTCCTAAAATTATTGCGTTCAAGTTTAAAAGAAGAAAGAACTATAAAAGAAAGAAAGGGCACCGGCAAATCCTAACTGAACTGAAGATTGAAAAAATCATCTCTTAAGGGGTGATACTATAGGAGTATTATTTTACCTCCTTTTATTTTTGAATTCCACCTATTATAATCTTCAGAAGAATCTATATCGGATAGACTTACTTATAATCACACCGTCAAGGTTCAAGGAATCCTCTCAGGAGCTTGCAGAACTAAAAAATAAATTGGGGTACAGTACCCTCATAAAAGAAGTAGAAACAATAGAAAATGAATTTGATGGAGTTGATCTTGCGGAAAAAATTAGAAACTGCATAAAATTCTATCATGGCCACAGGGGTGTGAGATGGGTGATACTTTTAGGGGATGAAATATTTATTCCTCAGAGAACCGCCTATGTAAGGCTGGGATACGGCGAGAACGATTTCATACCAACTGATTATTATTATGCTGACCTTGATGGTGACTGGAATTTCGATCACGATGCAACTTTTGGAGAATTAGAGGACAGCCTTGAACTCAGACCAGACGTTCTGGTGGGAAGAATCCCGGTCCATACAGAATTTGAGTTACTCCAGTATTTAGAGCAACTTAAAGTGTATAAAACAGAGGAAAAACCCTGGAGTGATATTGAAAGGGCACTATTTGTGGCCTCGGAATTACAGACAAAGGCTGATGCCAGTCCCTATGTCGATTCAGTGAGAAAATATTTTCCACCTGATTTTCACCAGATAAAACTCTATCAGGACGAAGGCACCATAACCAGGGAAGCCTTTGTGGATAGCCTGAACAAGGGGACATCTTATCACTTCGCTGTATTGCATGGAGACTATGGAGGTATTTATATAAACGTAAATCCTTATATATATTTCAGTACAGCCGACATAAATCTTCTGAATGAAAAGGGTAGCTCGCTCTGGTATGTTATCACATGCGATGCAGGAGGAGTAGACAAAGATTGCTTTGCAGAACATCTGGTTTTCCATCCCCAGGTTATTGGAATCATAACCAATACTAGAAACGGATTCACCAGCAGTGTAAATCTCAGCATCCCATTTTATCAATCACTTTTTGATAATCCGTGGTTTACCATTGGGGAAGCTGACAGTGTAGCAAAAGAACGGAATGCTTCACAATCCATTTATTATAATGAAAGTAGATATAACCAAATGTCCACCATTATCCTGGTGGATCCTTCCTTGGTACCCCCAAAGGGGACAATGCATAAAATAAAATTGGAAAATTTGAGTCTCCAAGAAGATACATTACTGGAGCTCCTGGTCACCAATGAATATGAGGAACCTTTTAAAAATGTGAAGGTTACCCTCTATCAGCCCGGAAATTTCATCGCTACAACCTTTACAAACCTTTTTGGTTATGCATCTCTCCGTATAAAGCAGCCAGTTACAGAGAAAGTATTTTTATCCCTTCAGCATCCCTCTGGTTATACGGTTCTGGATTCGCTGCTATTGGATACTCTTCATATACCCCTAAGTGTGGAGCTAAGTAATATACAAAATAATTTTGGAGATACCCTTTTGGTATCCAATACAGCATTTAAAATAATATTTAAACTTAAAAATAATTCCTTGTATCCCTCGGGTGAGACAAAATTTTCGATCAAAGAAGAACAGAGCATACTTTCCCTGGACGATACCCTTTTCCATATTCCCGAACTGATTGAAGGGGCAGAGTATCTTATAAAAATCAGTGGCAAAGTCAAGAATTGCTTAGAAGATACTATCGTATCTTTAACAATTCAATTAAAAAGGGGGGACTTTATAAGAAGCGATACACTGGGTCTAAGGGTATTTTCTCCTAAACTCTCTATTACAAGTGTTATATACAAGTTTGAGGGAAACAATTTAATCGTTTATGAACAGTTGCAGAATTCATCCAGAGTTCCGCTTCATAATTTTACTTTAAAGGTAATACCTAATTTGCCTTTTTACATATCTTCCAGAGATTCCGTGCATTATAATTCACTCGGTGCCTTCACTTCTATCCAGGATAGCTTCATTTTTACACTTCCAACTGTCCCTTATACATTATATAACATAATATCTTATAACAATTTTAAAGACACAATCCTTATACCACTTAGAGACACTACATTGAATTCTCCCATAGCCCTCAGAGGGGAACCGGGTTCAGGCAGTGTAAAATTATCATGGAATACCTTCCAAAATCTTCTTTACAATGTGTATCGAAGTGAAGATGGAGTAAATTTTGTAAAAGTCAACGGAGAATTTGTAGATGATACTTATTACGAAGATAGAGGTTTAAAACCCTTTACATATTATTACTATTATGTTACTATGGTTGATACTTCTTTGCATGTGGAAACCACGCCTCAGGAAACTCTCAAGATAAGAACAAACCCAGCAAATACTCCTGGTTGGCCCAGAGTTACTATAGGTACTGGATATTCAACTCCATGTGTTCTTGAGCTTGATGTAGACGTTCCGGGTCTTGAACTCATAATTGGGACAAGCTTTGACAGTCTGCTCTATGCATTTTATTCCAACGGAGATCCTGTTCCTGGATGGCCTGTCAATATTCACGGTGACATATGGGCATCGCCATGCGCAGCAGATTTTGACAACGATGGTGCTGATGAAGTTTTCGCAGTGAATCTCCATGGAGACCATAAAGCTTACCTAATAGATGGGGACGGGAGTATTATGCCCGGGTGGCCTCAGGATCTTGGATATGGAAGTTTCGGTACACCTGCCTGTTATGACGTTGATGGTGATGGAAAACCTGAAATAGTTGTAAAACCCAATAATTCAGTACTTTATGTTTTTAGGACTGATGGAAGTTACCTCTTTGCACCTGATACACTGGATACAGTATACACTAATTATTCCTCCCCTGCCATTGCCGATATAAATGGTGATTCCATACCCGAAATTGTTGTCGCTGGTGGGGGACTATCTCCACATCTTTATGTGTTCGAACCAGATGGAGATACTCTTCCTCCCTTCCCCATCCCTTTACCTGGACGAGTGATGGGATCTATGGCCATTGGTGACGTAAGGATCGATTATCCCGGTGAAGAAATTGTAATTCCCACACAGGATTCCATCTATCTTTACTCCTCTCAGGGGCAGATTATATGGTCTCGTCACGCCTCTAATACCAATATTTTCTTTAACCCCTCTCTCTCCGATATAAATGATGATGGAATAGTGGAAGTTCTTGTGAACACTTCCAATGGTATTATCGTTTTTGATGCTACTGGTAATACTCTTCCAGGTTTTCCCGTTTACTGCGGAGGCGATTTTTCCACCTGTGCAACTTTAGATATTGATGGAGACGGTACACAAGAAATAATTAAAGGCTCAATGGACGGAAACCTCTATGCTATAGATTATACAGGTAACATTGTAGCGGGTTTTCCTGTAACTCTTTATTCATACGTGAAACCTTCAGTATTTATAACAGATCATGATCTGGATGGACTCGCAGAAATTGTGGCATCGGGTTTTGCCAATTCTTTATTTTCCTTTGACTTACCCTCAATCTTCAGCAATACGGCTTCAATGTGGCCGACATTAAAACATGACAAGATGAGAACCTCTTGGATTAAAGTCCCAACTCAACTCGGTATGGAAGAAGCAGGTAAATTACCCAAAAACATAGGAGCTGAATCGGATATTATTCTTAATGGGAGTATTCTGGATCTCAGTAGATTTCCGGATATAGACGACATAAAATTATATGATTTATCAGGTAGGTTGATTTATAATTTAAACATCTCAAAAGGCCAGTTTTTGGATCTTTCGAGGTTTTCTGCAGGTATTTATTTCTTGCACATTAAAAAGAACAACAACACAAAAATTATAAAAGTTATCAAAATAAAATGAATAACCTGGAAAAATTGAAAAAAAGAAAAGCTGAAATTGAATTAAAACTTGCCTCTCCACTTGAAGAAAGGGAGCGGGTAGAACTTTTAAGAGAATACAAAAAAATTACACCCCTTGTGGAAAAAATGGAGCTAAAGCAAAAGAAGGAAAAAGAATTGTCTGATATTATCCAGCTACTGGAAGAAGAAAAAGATGAAGAGATGCAGCAATTTCTCGAGGAAGAGAAACATAAGTTGGAAAAAGACATTGAGGAACTGGACATGGAAATCAAGAAACTTCTTCTTCCTGAGGATCCTGATGATGTGAAGAATGCTATTGTTGAGATCAGAGCAGGAACTGGTGGAGATGAAGCTGCACTCTTCGCTGCAGATCTATTCAGAATGTATTCAAAATATGCTGAGAAGAAGGGTTATAAAATATCAATAACCGATTCTCATCCCACACCTCTGGGGGGGTTTAAAGAGATAACCTTCATTGTGGAAGGACCTTACGCATACAGAAACCTTAAATACGAATCAGGAGTCCATAGAGTTCAAAGAATACCCCAAACTGAATCTGGCGGAAGAATTCATACCTCTTCTGCAAGTGTGGTAGTACTTCCCGAGGCAGAGGATGTAGATGTGGAAATAAACCCTGATGACCTTAAAATAGAAACCTACAGAGCCGGTGGACCAGGAGGCCAGCATGTAAACATGACAGATTCAGCAGTAAGAATTACCCATATACCTACAGGAATTGTTGTTACCTGTCAGGATGAAAGGTCTCAGCATAAAAATAAAGCAAAGGCACTGAGAATTCTGAGAGCACGGTTAAAGGACTTAGAACTAAGGAAAAGAGAAAGTGAATTGAGAAAAAAGAGAAAAAGTTTTATCGGTTCTGGAGATAGAAGTGAGAAAATCCGTACATACAATTTTCCCCAGGGTAGAGTCACCGACCATAGAATAAACCTTACTGTGTATAGACTGGATGATATACTTGATGGTGAGCTTGATCTTGTAGTAGAAGAACTTCTAAAAGCTGAAGAAGAAGCACGCCTTGAATCCCAGAAAAATATACAGTGATATTGTAAAAATGCTTTCTTCAGTCACTTCCCAGCCTGAGGCTGAGGCAAGATGGTTTATAGAAGAAGTTTTCGGAATGCCAAAGGAAATTTTTTTTATCACTGAGGAAATTGACACCGTAAAATTAAAGAGACTCCACCTACTCGTCGAACGCAGGATAAAAGAACGGATACCAATTCAATATATATTTCAAAAGGCTTATTTCATGGGTCTTGAACTCTTCGTTAATCCATGGGTATTAATTCCCAGGCCAGAAACAGAAATTTTAGTGAGCTACGTTATTAAAATTTACTCACATAGAGAAACACCTTCATTTTTTGTCGATGTAGGGACAGGAAGCGGTGCAATTGCAATCTCCATTTCTTATTTTATGAAAATACCAGGAATTGCCACAGATGCCAGCAGGAGGGCTCTTACTATCGCTAAAACAAACATAGAAAAATATAAAGTCTCCGTGGAGCTCCTCTGTGCAAACCTGCTGGATCCTTTTAAAGAAGCTAGTCTTGATCTTATAGTATCCAACCCTCCCTATATCGGTAGCAATGAATTCACAACTTTACATGAAGAAGTTCAAAAAGAACCTACTTCATCTCTAATTGGTGGCAAGGATGGTCACGAAATTACCGTTAAACTTATGGAACAGGCTTTTATTAGATTGAAAAAGGGGGGAAGCCTTATAATAGAAACACACAGAGGTATACTTGAAAAAGTAATAGCGGGGGCAAAGGATCTCGGTTTTAGGGTGAGAGCAGTGATAAAAGATTATAGTGGTTACGAGAGAGCAATTCATTTGGAGAAATAAATGAATGATATAGCTAAAAAACTTTTTGAAGAGGCAGAAAAACTGATAAAGAATGGTCGATACAGGGAGGCCATTCCCAAGCTTCTGAGATTAAAAAGACTTACTCAACGGGATGGAGAGCAGGAGGAGGTTCTTTATAATCTTGGGCTCTCTTATTTAATGCTAAACAGATTCACACGGGCCGCGGATATTTTTAAAAGATTATCAAGATCTAACCCAGACTCAGCTCTCTACTACTATATGCTGGGGCTTGCAAATCTAAAAAGAGCCGATTTAAAAGAAGCTTTATGGAATTTTAAGAAAGCTAACCATTTATCCCCAACGGAGAAAGAATTTACTAGGAAATATGGATGGACTCTATGTCTCATGGGCAAAAGAAGGGGAGAGAAAATTCTGGAAAACCTCTTTCAACAGGATGTGAGTGATACAGATGTTGCTGTAGACTATATATTGTGTCTGTTAAAAAATAAAAAAATTGAAAAGGCGAAATGGATTACGGAACTCAACTTACGATACAATCCTGCATCGCCCGAACTTGAGGAACTCCGCATGATCATTGAGAAACCGGAACGAATCAGCGAAATGTTCGTAAGTTTCAATGAACTCAAAACGCTTGCAATTCTTATGGAAAAATCCAATTTCGATGAGACTCTCTTTGAGGAAGTTTCATCTATTTTCCTCGGTTTAAAGGGTAAGTTGTATAAGAGAATTAAAAAGCCCGAAGTTTGGGCAGCTTCACTTGAATTCCTAGTGAAATTTTTGAAGGGTAAAAATATGGATAGAGAAGAAAGGCTTATTGCGAAAAAGTATAAAGTGGAAATACGGGAGATTAAAAGAAAGGTAAGCCAGATGATGGAGGTTCTTTTAAATGGGTGAAGGCTGGGTTTTAAAACATGGAAAAGTTCCCTA
>QNDO01000079.1 GCA_003644895.1 Candidatus Hydrothermota bacterium
CAGATATAGAACAGCATTATTTAAGTAAAACATAGGGAATAAGTACTTATATACTTCACTTTCCGCTTTACGCTTTCCGCTTCACGCTGCACGCTTCACGACTTAGCCTCACCCGATCTATATTCCCCCGCTCCTTGACAAATTTTTGAGCAAATATTATAATGTGAAAGTTATAACTTTCATAAGGAGTGGAATATGAAAGAAGTCACTCCAGAAGTAACAATAAGAAGACTTACACGGTATCTAAGATGTCTTGAGTTCATGAGTGAAAATGGTAAAAAGGTGGTTCTGTCCAAGGAACTAGCAAAAACCTGTAAAATTTCCAGTTCTCTTGTAAGACGCGATCTTTCCTACTTCGGGGATTTTGGAGTTAAAGGTACTGGATATGATATTGAAGTCCTGAAGCAAAAAATCAGAAACATACTGGGCATAGATAGAACAAGAAATCTCATCGTCATCGGAATTGGTAATGTTGGTAGGGTCCTCCTAAACTACCAGTTCATGAACCCCGGCCTCAGGATCATTGCAGGTTTCGATAAAGATCCACAGAAAGCAGGTAAAAAAATTAACGGTATTCCGGTATATCACGATGATAAACTGGAGGAGTTCATTAAAAATAACAATATCTCCATTGCGGTTGTGGCAGTTCCAAGAGATGCCGTCCATGAAGTTGTAAACAGACTGGTAAATTCTGGTGTGAAGGCAATCCTAAGCTTTGCTCTTATTCCTATCCAAGTCCCAGAGGATGTTGTATTAAGTTATGTTGAAATTGAATCAGAACTTGAAATACTTTCTTATAAATTAAAAACAAGGGGGTTGTAACATGAAGGCAGATAAGACTCTGGATGTGAGGGCATTTATGTGCCCCATGCCTATAATAAAAACAAAAAGTAATAAAGGAGAAATGAAGTCCAAGCAAAGATTGGAAAATGTTGGGTTTACAGTTAAAGTAACACCCTTTGGATGGTTCTTTGCCCTAGAAACAAAATTGATTGGCCACTCCCTTGGCAGGATATTCAAAGAAATATGAAAACCGTATATTTCATAACAGGGACTTCAAGAGGTATAGGTCTGGAGTTCACCATCCAGCTCCTTAAGAAGGGTGATATTGTTCTTGCCGGTGCAAGGCATCCGGAAGATTCACCTGAATTGATGGAATTAAAATCAAGACACACAGAGAATCTTCATCTTTTTAAACTGGATGTCACAAAAGAAAATATGATTAGCGAAATTGCGAAAAAGATACCTGTAGAGAGGATAGACGTCCTCATTAACAATGCAGGTATTCTGGATAGAACGAATTCTTTTGGGTCCCTTAACTTCGAGAAAATCCTTCAGGTGCTAAATACAAACACTCTTGGGCCCTTGAGAATGACACCGGCACTACTTCCCTATCTTTCCAGATCCAGTAAGCCCAGAATAGTCAATGTAAGTTCAATCATGGGTTCTATCTCTGATACATACGGTGGTGGCTCCAATTATGGCTACAAGATTTCAAAAGCTGCATTGAATATGGTAACAAGAATGCTTGCAGGAGACCTCCAGGGGTATGGAATCATAGTGGTATCACTACATCCGGGGTGGGTGAGGACGGACATGGGGGGCCCAGGTGCACTTGTTACTCCAGAAGAATCGGTGAGGGGCCTGATCAAAGTTATTGAAAACCTAAAAATAGAAGATTCGGGAAGTTTTATCGAATATACAGGGAATAAACTGAACTGGTAATTTTTGTCAGATCAAAGTCCTACTTTCAGTGCCTTACCCTGCCAAGTATTAAGTTCTTCAAGTATTTTTTCTATTTCCTGCTGTGCAACAAATTTGTTGGAACTCCATAAAGGAGCTACGAGCCCTTCTACCGCCCTGCCTGCCAGTCTGTGGATTATAATTTTTGGTGCTAAATGCTCAATGAATTTCACCGCAACTTCTGCATATTCACGGGGGGTTTCAAAAATCTTCAGCTTCCCTCTACGATAAATCTCCGCAAGTGGTGTACCTTCTACCACATAAAGGTGATGCATCTTAATGCCGTCTATTCCCAAGACAGATAGTACCCTGGCAGTTTCAATCATCTCCTTCACAGTTTCTCCTGGAAGACCGAGTATCACATGGGCAAGTATAAGAATATTTCTTCTCTTTTTTGTCCTTAAAATCGCATCTATATTCTCAGCCACTCCATGCATCCTCTTTACCTTTTCCAGACTCCTCAGATGCATGCTCTGGACACCAATTTCTAGCCAGACATAATGTTTCTCTGCAATTTCCTCAATTACATCGAGCACTTCCTCAGAAACAAGATCGGGTCGGGTGGAGATGGATATACCCACCACATCCTTTATTTCAAAGACACTCCAGTAAAGTTCCCTCAATTTTTCTGGCGGTGCATATGTATTTGAAAAAGCTTGAAAATATGCAATAAATTTGTTTGCACCAAATTTTTCCCGTATAAATTCAATTCCTTTTCTGAGCTGTTCGATAACAGGGATTTCCGGCTTGACATATCCAGCCCTCGAACCTGCTTCATCGCAGAATATACATCCTCCATATCCCAGGGTTCCATCTCTGTTAGGGCAGGTAAAGCCAGCATCAAGGGATACACGATATACCTTTTCTCCGAATATCTTTTTCAGATGGCAACTGAAGCTGTAATATCTTTTTCCGCACCATTCCTCGAACATAGTATAAGAATAAATTATAAATCACGAGGCCTCAAGAAAACTGATTTCTTTTTCTTTTGAATAAACTATAATTATTTAACGTATTTCATATAAAGGAGGTTAAAATGAAATTTTACAAATACGGTTCTATGGTTCTTGTTGTTATTTCCTTCGCAATAGCAATTTATTTCTACCCCACCCTCCCGGAAAAAATCGTAACACACTGGAATGCTCAGGGAATACCCGACGGATGGGGCAGCAAATTTACTGGATTATTCACCTTCCCGTTGACTATGCTTTTTATTTTCTTTCTTATGCTCCTTATTCCTAAAATCGACCCGCTGAGAAAAAACATACAAAAATTTTTAAAAATGTATTACGCATTCTTCTTTTTCCTGTTGTTGTTCTTTATCTTCGTGCAGCTCCAGACTACTTTGTGGAATGCAGGCATTGAAATAAGTCCCAATATTTTCTTCCCAATCGGACTATCCTTCCTCATGTATATTATATCCCTGCTACTGACTCAGGCCAGAAGAAACTGGTTTGTGGGTATCAGAACACCATGGACAATCTCCAGTGAGGAGGTCTGGAACAAGACCCATAAGCTGGGCGCTTTGCTCTTTAAGCTAGTAGCAATAATTGTTCTCATAGGTGTTATATTTCCCAGATACTCCATATATTTTGTTCTGATACCTGTTTTGAGCGTGGCTGTTTTTCTGGTTATATACTCTTACATACTCTACACAAAAATTGAAGAAAAGGAAGAAAAGGTGTAATCCAAACTTAATGGCTTCATTAGGTAGATCGAGCCCTGATCACTACAAAGGACCCTTCACCGTAACCACTCTTTACTGGCTCTAATACTCGAATATCTTTTAAATCTTTGAAAAGGGTCTGAACAATCTCAATTTCAATAAAACCTGCTTTATTCAGATAACCCAGAACTTCACGGGTGGAATAAAATTTTGCTATACTGTAAAAAACACTTTCCTCCTTATGTGTCTCATACTTTCTCCCTATTCTACTCTCTCTGTCCACAAAGCCCACAAGCAGGTATCCACCTGGTCTCAATATCCTTTTAACCTCCTCAAAGGCCCTGTGAATATCATCCAGAAAACATACGGTGGTAGCCATCAGGGCAAAATCAAAAGTACAATCCTTTATTGGTAATGCCTCTGCGATCCCCCTTATTACTTCTATTCCTCTTTCCCTGGCTAACTTTGCCATTTTTACAGATGGCTCTACTCCAAATTTAATACCAAGGGGAGCTGCAAACCTCCCACTACCTACACCTATTTCAATACCTTTCCCCGGGGGTAAAAGCTTTCGAAGTGCGTTGAGTTCTGATTCATAAACATAAATATATCGTTCGAACCATTCTTCATATCTCTGTGTGTAATTTTCAAAAGGTTTTATTTTGGGCATATTAAAAATATACAACAAGCTAAAGGTTTTTCAAAAACATTGCAATTCAAAAATAATCCGGGTATTGAAAAATGCATCAAACTCTTATAAAATAAATCTCTATGGCTACTGAAAAACATTTTAATAATCTAGAACTACAGAATATCTCCATCGACAGGATCACACTAAAATTTAACAATAAAGAACTTGAAAAACAATTTATACTTGATTATAACCGGAGTATTCTGAATCTTGTAAGGATTGCTCTGCTTATTGGCGTCTTTTTGTATGCTATATTTGGAGTCCTGGACTCCGTTATGGTCGGGGAAACAAAAACGAAAATTTGGATTATTCGTTATTTAATAGTATGTCCCTCCATACTGATAAGTATTATCCTGACCTTCTCCAGACACTTTGTAAAATACTTACAAATTTTACTATCTATTATTGTACTGATAGCAGGACTTGGAATTGTTGCCATGCTGGCCATGATAAAACCTCCTGCACTGTATCTTTATTCCCAGGGGGTCCTCCTTGTCTTAATGTTTAATTATACGTTTGTGCGTTTAAGATTCTGGTATGCAACAATAAACTTTCTTATAATAATATGTGCTTTTGAGATTACTTCTCTGTTGATTAATCCCCTACCCCCTCATATTTTTATCAACAATAATTTCTTCTTAATATCTGCCAACGCTATTGGAATGATTGTGGCATATATCCTCGAAAATTATGCCAGGAGTAATTATTTACAGAATCTGAAATTATCTAGATTGGCGGGAGAGGATCCTCTAACAGGCCTCCTCAACAGAAGAGTATTCCTCGATAGATTTTCAGAGGAACTTCTCAGGGTCAAAAGGTATAATCGAGAAATCGTATTTGCCATGATAGACCTGGACAACCTCAAAGAAATTAACGATCAGCATGGACATCCTGTAGGGGACGAAGTAATTGTAAGTTTTGCAAAGGTTTTGAGTGCAAATCTCAGAAAAACAGATATAATTGGTAGAATAGGAGGAGATGAGTTCGGCATAATCCTTCTGAATCCCGTTTCTGAGGAAGATCTTCTATCTATTTTTAGAAAAATAACCGAGAAATGGATATTCTCTGCTAAATCTCAGGAATTTGAACCTTCATTCTGTGCAGGTTGTATAAAAATTTCTGGTAAAAGCGGGATACTTGACCCACTGGAACTTTATTCTAAAGTCGACCAGGCACTTCTTAAAGCAAAATCCGGAGGAAAGGGCAGAATAATTTTCCTCGATGAATCTGGAAGAGAGGTCCTGAATGCCGGCCTGCTAGATGAAAAAGAGTGATCACCTTTCCATGAAATGCAATTTTCGGAATAAGTGAATTGACTTTTTACTGTCCTCTTTTGTATGGGGAGTTCACAGGGCAATTCGTAACCGATCTCATAAACATATTCATCTTACCGGAACTGGAGATATGGATGTACATAGCCATAATGGGGAGTACCCTCATATCCATCCTACAAAATTAAAAGAATTAACACCATGGATTCTCTTCATCATATTTGTGTTTGGTCCCTGCGAACCCTTGATTCCTCTCGTGATGTATCCAGCAGCCAAAGGTAAGATGCTCACTGTGGCAATAGTTGCACTTATCTTCGGATTAACCACCATTGCAACCATGGTGCTCATAGTTTTAACTTCATCTTCTGTATTATCAAAGTTACCGCTCCGCAAACTTGAAAGATATTCACATGCACTGGCTGGGTTAGTAATCTTTCTTTGTGGTGGGGCTATTAAGTTCTTGGGGCTATAAAATCTGCATTATTTCACTAGCCAGAAGGCACAAAAAGACAATACCCCTCATTGTTGTAAAGGGAAAATTGCTCATTCTTTCTTGCAAATTCAAACCATGGTATTGTGGATACAATTGCATCCACCTGATGGTGATCCTCCAGATGATATGGTAATTTGAAACCATAATCTCTGAGTAGGTTCTCCATATGGCCTATAAATTCTCTTCTTTTTTTATAGGCGGGAAAATTTTTATAAACGATTTTTAATATCCCGTAGACGTAAACTTCATAAAAAGCATTTTCTTCTACTTTCCCACAGTATTTAATGCCAATTTTCTCAAGACCGTTTCTCAATTTTAAGCCTGGAAATTTGGAATATTTCTGCTTAAGTATTTGCTCGTTCACAGGCAATATTGGAATACCCCTTTTCAAAAATTCCCTATCACAAGACCTTATCCCATTTTTATTCCTTATTTCTAAAGGAGCATCTATCAATATTTTCAAAATCTGGCTCTGATAGGAGCGTAACAGTGATAGAAACTCTTCTACACTTTTGAATTTCGAAAGTTGCAAAAGGTTTAATTTACTATCTATAATACTATAAGTGGAATAATTATCTCCACTCCAGGCAAGATCAACTCCTATTATCAAAAAATTATCGAATGACGGCAATTGCTTTCTTTTCTCTTACATATTCTCCTGCTTTTACCATTACAATGTAAAAGCCCTGAGGAACATCTCGGCCAGACATATCTCTTCCCTCCCACTCAAAACTATATTCTCTATCCGGCTCTGCATTCTCCAGGATCTTTTCGAAGATAAGATTACCCTTTTCATCATATATACTGAAGTAGATAGATGAATAGTCAGTAATCTGGATTTTGAAAATGGCCTTCTCACCAGGCAAAATGGTCCTTTTTGATATTTGGAATAGACTGATTTTCAAAGTTTTTTCCGGGGTATTGATTATACTGGTAACACTTACAGGAGACACGGAATCATCTGGAACTCCATCATTATCACTGTCCACAATCACCTGAGCAAAGGTTCTTATAGGGGAAGTCTGATACAGCTGGATATATTTGTTATCAGGTGAACTTTCTATTCCTCCTTCATGATCCGAACCAGCAATGAGTCCCACTATTTTTATACTCAATCCGGGAGGAACATTATTCGAACCATAAAGACTACTCCAGGGA
>QNDO01000080.1 GCA_003644895.1 Candidatus Hydrothermota bacterium
AACTAAGGCAGGGGGCAAGAGAACCTCTAGTACTTCAGGCCATATCTAAATTCTTCAACATTCCTTATGAAGAAATTGAAAAGTTATGGATGCAGGAAAAGGAACCGGGCATTTTGTTTCAGAGATTGCTGAAGCAAAAGGCTGGAAAAATAGAAGCAGAAATTCAGCTATTTAAACCCTTACGACCCATGCTAGCTGCCATTGAAGAATCACCTGAAGTTCTTCTGAATAAACATGGTGTCATTGCCCTTGAATATAAATTGGACGGATTGAGAGTACAGGTGCATAAAAAGGGGGACGAAATTAAAATCTTCTCTCGACATCTGAGAGATATCACCCATAATTTCCCCGAAATAGTCGATGCGGTGAGAAGAATTGATGCAGATACATTGATCCTGGATGGTGAGGCAATTGCTGTTTCTCGGGATGGTAAACCCCTACCCTTTCAGATTCTCTCACGTAGAATAACACGAAAAGAGGGAATCGATTCATTCTTGAAGAAAATCCCTGTAAAACCCTACTTCTTCGATCTTCTACTGCTGGAAGGAGAAACGCTTATGGATAAAGAATACAGGATAAGATGGGGGCTGCTTCTTGATGTGGTTCCGGGGGATATCAGAATCCAGAGAATTGTGGCAAAGGATACCAGCGAAGCAGAAAAATTCTTTGAAATGGCCGTCCAAGAAGGTCATGAAGGTGTCATGGCAAAGTTGCTGGATTCACCCTATAAGGCGGGAAAACGAGGGAGATGGTGGTTTAAACTGAAAAAATTCTATACCTTGGACTGTGTGATTCTTGCAGCTGAGTGGGGACATGGACGGAGGAGGGGCTTTCTTTCCAATCTACATCTGGGGATTCTGGATGAAACTGGTAAGAAATTTCTTATGGTGGGTAAAACATTTAAAGGTCTTACAGACGAAATGCTCCATTATCTCACTAAAACTCTAACAGATTTAAAAATATATGAGGACAGGTATACAGTGTATGTAAAACCCGAGGTGGTGGTAGAAGTGAGGTTTAATGAAGTACAGAAAAGTAGGAAATACAACTCGGGCTATGCTTTGAGGTTTGCAAGGGTTAAAAAAATCAGAAGGGATAAATCACCCTTTGAAATAAATAATATCATTGATCTACAACAACTTACAAACATTACATAAATTTTACTTTCAGTCCTAAAAACTGTATAATAATGCTATGAAAGGCATTTTTTTAGTACTAAATCGAACTAAAATAAAATTTTCTTATTTTATCCTTTATATGTCTTATTTTTTTATTTTCTTTGCAAATACTGCTTTTGCTTCAAAACTTTTATATAAAAAGTATAATGTAAGTCAGGGGTTGCTTCAGTCTCAGATTAAATCCATTGTTCAGGATGAAGAAGGAGGAATGTGGTTTGGAACTGTAAGTGGTTTAAGTTATTACAACGGAAAACATTTCATAAATTATAAAGACCCTCCCTATCCTCGCTCCTCTGTTCTTGATCTTTTCCGGGATAGCAATGGACATATTTGGGTGGCTACTGTCGGTGAGGGTGTATACGTTTTAAAAAATGGAAAAATATTTCGTCATTATACCAAAAGTGACGGTCTCCCTTCTCTGAGAATCAACAGAATCATGGAGAAAAATGGATATATCTGGCTCGGCACAGGAAATGGAATAGTAATCATTAAGGACTCCATTATTGATATCATTGATTCTTCCGATGGTCTTCCTGATGCCAGGGTGAATTCCATTGTATTTGATGGAGAGGACAATCTATGGGTGGGTACTGTTTCAGGCATTTATGTGATGAAAGACTCAAAGTTTATTTATCCATATAATCGCTTCAGGAACAAGCTTTTTGTTCATTATCTTCTACGAACAAAGGATGGGAGGATTTTGGCCGCAACAAGATATGGTATATGGATATTTAATAAAGGTGCCGTTGCTCACTTAGGACCACCCCGTATCCCCAGTGCGTTCATAACACATATGGTAGAAGGCCCTCACGGGAGCATATACTTTACTACAGATAGAGGTCTTATAAAACTGTATAAAAACCACATATTTCACTACAAACTTGAGAACCTATACCTCAATTATATTTATGTTGATAGAGAACAGAATATTTGGATTGGAACCCGGGGAGGCGGTTTATTGAAACTCCAGAATGAGGCCTTCACCCATTACACTCTTGAAGATGGACTGCCAGATCCCGCTGTTATCAGCATAAAAGCTCTGGGAGATACCACCTTACTAATTGGCACCAACAAGGGTATGGCTTTGAAGAGCGGAGAAAAAATACGAGTTTTTGCTTTGCAGGATGGACTGCCTGATATGAGGGTAACCTCATTTTCACCTCTTTCTAAAAATCGCATATTTGTCGGTACATGGAAGGGCATTGTTATTTATGAGAAAGGACGACTTTATCACAATAGATTGACACGCTTGGTTGGGAATTTGAGGGTGAACTGTATGGAAATTATGGGGGATACCCTCTTTCTCGGAACTCCCAGTGGCTTACATTTTGTAAGCCTCACCACAAAGAAACAGGGAACTATTCTGAAAGGAAAACATGACGTTACCTTTATAACCAGGGACTCTAAAAACAATGCCTTACTATTTATCGCAGATGGAAATGTATATTCCTGGAGAGAAGGTATAATACAGAAATTAAATCCTGCGGGGTATCATCAGGATCTGGTATACACGACAATACTTACCAACGATACGGCAATATACGCTGGTACCGAGAGTGGATTTTTCGTCATAAAGGGTAATAAAATCACTAAACTCGGTGAAAAGGATGGGCTTTCGGATTTCTATGTAGTGGCTCTCCTTGATGATAAAAAGGGGAATATTTGGATTGGAACCAACAGGGGCATTAACAGATTTAGCGGAAAGGACGTAAGAATATACAATTCAACTAACGGATTTACAGGGGAGGAATTGATAACACCCCAAAGTATTTCGCTTGATTCTCAGGGAAATATCTGGTTTGGTGCATTCACCGGTCTATTTTCATACAATCCAGAACTTGAATTTGTTGACACTGTGCCTCCCTATACCAAAATCACTCGAATTGAAATCAATTCCAATCCAGTACAGATTACAAAGAAATTTTTGAAGCTTCCAGGAAGTAGAAGCAGTGTTAAAATAGAATTTGTGGGGCTCTCATTTAAAGACGAAACAGACGTAACCTATTCGTACAGATTGTTGGGATATAGCGATGAGTGGACAAAGCCGAGCAAGGAAAACGAAATTACCTTTATCAATCTCAAGCCCGGAAATTACACCTTCCAGGTCAAAAGTTACAATCGAGAGGGAATACCCAGCCGCAATGTGGCAACATATTCTTTTTTCATCCCGGCACCTTTGTGGCAGAGACCCTATTTCCAGGTTTTGTCTTTCATGGTGTTCCTTCTTTTACTTTATGCTCTGACACAGATGCGGGTAAAATGGGTAAAAAGAAATGAAGAAAAGTTCAAGAGGATGGTTAGAGAAAAGACAAGAGAACTTGAACAGAAAAGCTATGAGCTGGAGCAGCTTGCCATCACAGACCCCCTCACAGGGCTTTACAACAGGCGCCACCTCAATGATAAAATCAAAATGGAGATTGAAAGAAGCAAGAGATACCGAAGAAAATTTTCATACCTCATGATAGATGTAGATGGGTTCAAACAGATAAACGACACCTTTGGACATACTGCAGGGGATGATGTTTTGCGGATCATAGCCAAGATAATAAAGGACCATATCAGGGAGGCGGACTTTGCAGCAAGATACGGGGGAGACGAATTTGTAATCTTACTGCCTGAAACCTCACTGAAGGGAGCCCTGGCACTGGCAGAAAGGATACGTTCCACAGTGGAAAGAACTGTTTTCGGACTCAATGAGATAGAATTCTCCACCACGGTGAGTATCGGTGTATTTACCTATGATAAACAAGAAATCGAAACTCCTGAAGAACTTCTCAGAATAATTGACTGGGCCCTTTACAGAGCCAAAATAATGGGCAAAAACAGGGTGGAAGTGGTTAAACATAAGTTTCATTGAACTTCCGCCCACTTCATTTTAACATTTAATCCACAACAAGGAGGAAGAAATGCTCAGGGATATGAATGAAGTTATTGATTTTGCTAAAAATAAGGGCAAAAAAAAGATAGCAGTTGTAGAAGCTGCATCCCAGCCAGTTATTGAGGGACTCAAGCTCGCCAGCGATATAGCTTTTCCCGTACTTATAGGAAATAGAGATAAGATAGAAAAACTTGTTAAGGAAGCGAAACTGGGAGAATTTGAGATAGTACATTCAGATTCTCCTGTAGATTCTGCTTATAAAGGCTGTGAGCTTGTAAGGGAAAATAAAGCTGATTTTATCATGAAGGGCAAGATTGAGACCCCTCAATTTTTGAGAATCATACTTGATAAGGAGAGAGGACTCAGATCAGGTAAAATTCTTTCTCACATATCTCTTATAGAGATACCCGGATATCACAAAATGATTTTTCTTTCTGACGCAGGTATGAATATAAGACCGGACCTGGAGATGAAAATTAAAATACTGGAAAATTGTCTCTCTGTTATGAAAAACATGGGCTATGAAAATCCAAAAGTTGCATTTCTCGCCTCCATCGAGACCATTCATACTGATATGCCAGAGACAATCGAAGCAGCAGCTATATCAAAACTGGCTGACAGAGGATATTTTAAAGGTGCAATTGTGGATGGCCCCCTTGGGTTTGATATCGCGGCTTCAAGAAAAGCCGCTGAATTGAAGGGGGTGAAATCAGAGGTTGCTGGAGATGCAGACTGCTGGATAGTGCCCGATGTAGCTTCCGGGAATATACTGGCAAAAGCCCTGATATACTTTGCCGGTGCAAAGGTGGGGGGAATAGTATACGGAGCAAAGGCTCCTATAATACTTTTATCCCGCTCCGATACCCCTGAAATGAAGCTATATTCTATTGCTTTTGGTGTAGCGGCCCTTGGATAGATACTTCTATCAGAAAATCGATTCCACAAATGAAGAGGCTAAAAGACTCCTGAGGAAGGGGAAATCTCCCTCTTTTTATGTAGTCGCAGAGGAACAGACGCAAGGTAAAGGACAACAGGGCCGTAAATGGATCTCGCACAGAGGTGGACTGTATATATCCATTGTACTGGGTGAGGAATACGATATAGCTACAGCCCTTGTGAGTGCCACACTTTCGGTTCAGAGATTACTGATTCCTTATATCCCTGATATTAAGATACGTTTCCCAAACGATTTGATAACGAAAAACAAAAAAATTGCTGGCATACTTATAGAAAGAGGAAGTGGTTTTACAATCTTCGGAATAGGTATCAATGTAAATCAGAAAATATTCCCTGAAGAAATTAGAGACAAGGCGACCAGTCTATATCTTATAACTGGAGAGAAATATAGTATTAGAGAGATAGAAGAGGACATTCTGAAACATCTGCTGGATATCCGCAAGCTTCCTTTTCGTGTGCTTTTTCAGTGGTATAGAAAAGCTCTGATGCTTGACATACCGGCTGTACTTCATCTGAAAAGGGGAGCCTCCATACGGACAGTCATTAAAGATATAACGGAAAAATTTGACATTCTGACAGAAAAGGGATATTTTAAACTGGAGAAACTTGTATGGATAGAATGGTAAAAGCACTTTGCTTCGATATCGGCAACACCAGAATCAGATACGGATTGTTTGGAAATGATGAGCTCATGAAAAAGGGAGAGGGAGTACCTGATCCAGAGCTCCTGAAAGGAGTTAACTATATAGCATATACTTCAGTATCCAGTAGGAATTATGAGAAAGTTTCCAGAATATTTGAACAGAAGAGAAATGTTCTGCATTTATCTGCTGCCGCTCAAAATATCCTCACAATAAACTATACCAACCCCTTGACCCTTGGTGATGATAGGGTTGCCAACGCTCTATTTTTGTTTTTTAAATTTAGAAATGGCCTCATCATTGATGCTGGAACTTTCATTACCTTTGATCTTGTGAGAAAGACCACACATTATCCCCTGGCGATAATACCGGGAATTCATCTTTTAAAAGAGATTTACAAAAGAGGGGATAATTTAAAAAAACTCACTCCAGAAATAGGTAAAATCCCTCTCCCCCACTCTACCGGGGAGGCCATTGCCTCTGGATTATATTCACTCCTGAGGGGAAGTTTCCGTGAAATTCTCTCTTTACTGAGTGAAGCACCTGACAAAATCATTCTTACCGGGGGAGACGCCCATATTTTGAAAGACATTATATCTGAAGCCCAAGTAGAAGAAGATGCAACCCTCTGGGGTATATACTTCTGGTTAAAGAATCAAATTTCAGATTTCACCCTCTGAACAGTATAATATACACCATGAAGGCAATAATATTACTCCTAATATTGGGACAGCTTCCTTATAAAGCAGTAAAACCCAAAATAGAAATCCGTCATGATTCTGTATTTGTAAACTTCAAGACTGCAAATTTCTCCACGGACCCCAATGTGTTTTATGGTGAGGTTCCCTATCCTGAAACTCCAAGACCCTTTTTCCTTGATTATGACAGGAATGTATGGTCAAAAAAAGTGGATACACTGCACAGTCTTTACCTGAGAGACATCAAACCAGGAAGGTTATACCATTACCAGGTCAGTTATATAGATACAGTTCGTAAAGTCGAGTGTGCTTCCAGGGAATATTTCTTCAGGATCATTCATGACGGGGACGGGCATCTTAAAGAAGGTGTTGTGATCACAGACGGACCCTACCTCAGCATTTTTTCGACTAAAGATTACGGAATCTTTTTCTGGACAAATTATGAAAGCAGAGCCTGGGTAGAAATAGATAACAAGAAAATAAGTGATAATACCATATCCCGAAAGCATGAAATCTATCTAAAAGACCTCCATGGAGGTGAGAAAAAATACAGGGTTATAGTAGTAAGTGGAGTAGACACTTTTCACACCCCGACTTTCAAATTTCATGTGAAAGAAAATGGGGCAGATTTAAAATTTCTCGTGGCAGGAGACTCAAG
>QNDO01000081.1 GCA_003644895.1 Candidatus Hydrothermota bacterium
ACCTAAAGAAGCAGACAATAAAAATATAACGGCTCTTAATAATATCTTCACTGACCGGCGTATAGATATATACAAAGACATTCTAGAAAAATGAAACTCCTACTTATAATTACATTATTCACTGGTACAAAAGACCCATGGTTTGCTAGAGATAAAGTACGCCATTTTGCAGTATCCTACGTAATTACTAGATCATTGATTCATTACAGACAGAAAAAGGAAATTGCCTTTGGTATTACATTCTCTCTAGGCTTAATTAAAGAGATTTATGACAAAAAGATTAAAAAAAGTTTCTTCAGCTATAAGGACCTCGTATGGGACCTTGCTGGGATTGGTCTTGCTCTGATATGAGGTTGACAAAATGTACACTAAAATAATAGAACTCCATAGAAAAATAGATGAAGTATTTAGCCCTTTCAGGGCAATTGATTATATGGAAGAAATAATTCGATTTCATCGTATCCAATCCACTTCAGGTTTAAAAAATGCCACGGAATATGTTGCAGAACTTCTTAATTCCCTTGATGTTTCAGCCTGGCCCCTTGCTATACCCATGAATGAAGGAATGGAATTTGAGGGTTTTCCTGGCTTTCAATCATGGGAAATAAAAGAAGCAAAGCTCTGGATGATTCAACCGGAGAGAAGAAAACTTGCTGATTTTGATGACTCTGTATTCCATATATTCCAAAGAAGCAGCCTGGCTGAAGGCAAATTCGAACTTTTTGTAGCAGAGAGAAACATGGATATAGATTATTATCTTAAACTGGACAACCTGGCTGATAAATTTATTCTGACTGACAAACCCCAATACGTAAAAGATATTTTAGAAGTTGCGGGTATAGTATCTGAACACACAAGGGAAGGGGTTGAAGATGCACTGTTATACCATTCATTCTGGTGGGATGGGACGGAAGCGAAAAAAATACCAGGATTTGTAATATATAAAAAAGACGCTAACTATATAAGAAAATTGCAGAAGGAGGGGAAAAGGATAATTGTAAAAGCTCATGTATCTGCAGATTTCGGTCCCGGATACCACTACATAGCTGAGTGCGAAATAAAAGGAACAGGTGAGGGAGAAATACTACTTATAGCACATCTATGTCATCCCAAAGGAGAAGCCAATGACAATGTATCAGGGGTGGTATCTCTAATTGAGGCTCTGAGAAGTATAAAGCATCTGATAAACAAAGGAGAGCTTGATCCTCCTCTGCGGACCATAAGGACTCTCTTCGTCCCTGAAATTTATGGATCCGTTGCATACCTCTCTCAGCGAAGCAATCTGCATTCCGCAATTGTTGGTGGATTGAATTTAGATATGGTAGGACAAAGTCTTGACAAATCGGGAGGGAGTTTCCTTGTAGAAAAAGAACCTTGGTCAGCTCCTGGATTTACATCGAGCCTTGTCAATTATCTTAAAGACTTTGTTATCCCACACTACAAAGGAACCAGCCCCGTCATCCAATACCCTTCCATAAGATACTCCTCCACCCCTTTTTCAGGAGGGAGTGATCATATTGTTCTTAATGATCCCTATGTGGGTATCCCTACTTCTATGATAATCCAGTGGCCTGACAAATTTTATCATTCCAGCAAGGATAAAGTGGAAAATATCGATCCAGAGGCTCTTAAAAGGGCTGGAATAACTGCAGCATTATATGCCTATATGCTGGCTACAGCCCAAGAAAAAGACGTAAATAACATTGGAGAGATTGTACTACTTGAAGCTAAACGCACTCTTCTTGAAGAAAAAAAGAACCAACTAATCAATACAGGAACTCTAAAATTTGAAAGGTTAAAGCTTGTATACAATTACTATTTAAAAGCTATCCAAAGCATACGAAAAATAGTAGATATTGATGTCTCCCCTCTCTTAAAAAGATGGACCTCATTCTACAGAAATGAAATTTCCGGCCAGATAGAAGATACCATAAAAGAACGGAGAAGAAGTTCAGTAGTATATATCCGAAATTTCAAAAGTCCAGTAACATGGTGGGTGAGGAAAAACATATTAAGTAAAGAAGAACGGAGAGATGCCCTTAAATTCCATTTTGGTTTGAAAAATTCGGAAAAATTCAATGAGATAGAATTTATATACCTCGTTGATGGCAGAAGAACAATAGAAGACATTAAAAATTTTCTGGAAGTAGCAGAAAATCATGAAATAAATCCGGAAATATACAATAAATACGTGGAACTTACAGAAAAAACTGGAATCATCAAAAGGAAAGGGGAATAACCATGGATAAAATAAGATTGAGTAAAAAACTTGCATACATTTTAAGGCACAATCCTTTGAAATATAACTTGGTGCTTGATAGATACGGTTTTGCTATCCTTAAAAGGGTAGCGGAGGCTCTGGGGGTTGGAGAGGAAGAAATCAGAGAACTTGTTAAAAATCAGGAGAAAAAAAGATTTGAAATCAAAGGCAATAAAATACGAGCACTCTATGGTCATTCTGCTCACATTGAAATCATCTATAAACCATCTTCTCCGCCATCAAATTTATACCACGGAACATCTCGCAAAATGGTTAAGTCCATAGAAAAAGAAGGTTTGAAACCCATGCAGAGGAAATATGTACACCTTTCTAAAAACATAGAGGATGCAATAAGCGTGGGGAAGCGTAAAGATCCGAATCCAGTTGTTTTTGTAATCGATGCTGAAAAGGCCCACAAGGATGGAATTCTCTTTTATGAAGCAGGCCCTGTTTTTCTTGTTGATTATCTTCCCCCACAATACATAAAGGAAATATTGTACAGGAGCTAAAATGAAAGATACACATGACCAGATTGTATACGGAGTGATAACTTACCTGTTAAGAGATAATGAGGTGCTTTTAGTTTATAAGAAAAGAGGTCATGGTGCGGGAAAATGGAACGGACCCGGTGGGAAAATCGAGAAGGAAAACCCTGTAGAGGCAGCCATCCGTGAGACAAAGGAAGAGACAGGGGTGGAGGTAAACAATCCAGAACTCTGCGGTATCATTGAATTTTACGATGTCTATGAGCAGGACTGGATTGTTTATATTTTCCGTTCAGAAGAATTTTCAGGAGAACCCAAGGAATCTGAAGAATGTTTTCCCCGGTGGTTCCATTTGGAAGAGATACCATACCATAAGATGTGGGAGGATGATAAAATATGGCTGCCTCTCGTTATTAACAAAAAATACTTCTGGGCAAAATTCTGGTTCAAAGACGAAAAAATGTTAAAATATAATCTACAAGAAATGAGTAAAGAAGATTTTTTATCCTTGCAAAAAGAGTTTTTAAAAATATAGGAGGATAATTACGAATCTCGCTACTATTCTGTATAAGAAAGGCCCTAAAAATAAAAAAGTATTCCTCTACTTCAATCAACAGGAATATACCTTTGAAGATGCTGAGAAAAGGAGCTCCAGCATTGCAAATTATCTTCAGGCCAATGGTATCAAACCTGATGATAAAGTGGCTATTATTTCAGGAAATAGACCAGAATTTATCTTTTCTTACTTTGGAATTTTAAAAGTAGGGGGGATTGTTGTGCCCGTGAATCCACTTTTAACCCCCTTCGAACTTTCATACATCCTAGAACACTCGGATACAAAGTTTGTTATCTATGATGATCAGCTGAAGCCTAAACTACAGCATATTAAGATAAATTCTCTGGCTATGGGACAAATTTCGTCTCTTGAATACAAACCATTTATACCTCTGGATAGAAATGACCATGATGTTGCAGCCATCCTTTATACTTCAGGAACCACAGGTAGACCGAAAGGCGCAATGTTAACTCACAAGAATCTTCTTTCCAATATAAAATCTGTCTCCAAGGCTATTCAATGTGATGAAAAGGATAAATTCATCCTTGTGCTTCCACTATTTCACTCCTTTGGTGCTACCGTCGGCATGCTGACCCCCATAAATCTCAATGCATCCATCATTCTGCTGCCTCGTTTTACCCCAGAATCTGTATTAGAATCCATTTCAAAACAGAAAGGAACAGTTTTTTTAGGAGTTCCCTCCATGTTTTCCTTGCTGAGCATGGTTAAAGAAGAAGAGATAGCCGGACTTGACCTTTCCTCATGGAGATTCTGTATTTCAGGAGGTGCACCTCTGCCTACAGCTGTACTGGAAGCTTTTGAAAGAAAGTACGGGGTTATGATCTACGAAGGCGATGGTCCAACTGAGTGTTCTCCAGTGACATCGGTTAATCCCATAGGTGGCAAAAGGAAGATAGGCTCCATAGGAACTCCCATTCCTGATGTGAAGATGGCTATAATGGATGATAATTGCAATCTGTTACCTCCTGGGTCAGAGGGCGAAATAGTAGTGAAGGGACCCAATGTTTTCAAGGGCTATTACAAGGATGAACAGGCAACAAAAGAATCTTTTTGCGGAGAATATTTCAGAACTGGTGATATCGGTAAAATGGATGAGGAAGGATATTTTTACATAATAGATCGGAAAAAAGACATGATAATTGTAAACGGAATGAATGTATATCCTCGAGAAATTGAAGAATTGCTATATAAGATAGATGGCATAAAGGAAGCCGCATGCATTGGGAAACCCCATCACCTTCATGGTGAAATACCGGTATGTTATATTGTAATTGAAGAAGGGAAAAAAGTGGATATAAAACAAATAAATCAGGAATTAAGGAAATATCTCGCTCCTTATAAAGTACCTAGATCAATTGAAATTGTGGAGAGCCTTCTAAAAACATCTACAGGCAAAATATCAAAGGTCTTACTGAGGGAAAAGGTTCTGGGAAAACAGTCCTAACGTTTTCTACCTGAAAATAATAAAATACTGCGCAATTCTTCAATATTTCGTGCGTCGAACCATTTCTTTTCGAAACTTTCGTCCTGAATAATCTGAGCAATAGCCATCAGAGCCTTAAGATGAAAATTTCTCTCATCCATAGTACCTGCCAGTACAAAGGCGATTTTTACTGGATCTTGGCTTGTTGAATGGATAATACCTTTTCTGCATCTTACGGGAATAATGATAAATTTTTTCAACCCTGGAAGTATTATATGGGGTATAGCTATACCCGGATGAACTACAGTAGAGTGTAATTTTTCCCTTTCTAATAATAAATCATATATAACCTTCTCATCATCACCAGAATCTTTGGCAATGATCCCAGCAACTATCTTATAAAACTCTTGCATATCCATTGGACCTTCGATATCAAGAAATGTAGCAGTCTTAATAAGCTTGTCAAAACGATCCTCAGTTATCTCATCCCGTTCCCTTAAGATTTGAATAAGCTCGGCTTCAAAATTCTTATCAGCCACAAATTCGGTGGCTGCAGCTTTCCTGATCAGCATCATTAATGCAGACTGTCTGGTAATTCTCTTTTTTGCGTAAGTAAGATAATATATTAAAATGAGAAGAATAAATAGAAATGTTAAAATTACAGGAATTCTTCCCATCTCAAAAACCAGAAGACTGTAAATCAAAATACCTCCAATTTGCATATACGGGAAGAGGGGGGCTTTGTAGCCGGGCCTATAGTAGGGAAGCTTACTCATCCGGACAACAATCAAAGCAAAATTTACAAGTATAAAAAGTATGAGCATGAACGTAGAAGCCACTTTCACCAGAGTTTTTAAATCTAACGCCACTATTAGAAGTATCATAAACAGACTTGTTGCGAGTATAGAATTTTTGGGGGTTTTATACTTATCATGCAATGAACTGAATATATCGGGAATCAAATTATCTCTGCTCATAGCCAGAGGAACTCTCGATGCGGATAGAATCCCAGCGTTTGCTGTTGTAATAAATGCAGCAAGACCAGCTACAGCCATAAGAACCTCTCCTCCTCTTCCCATAAATTTTAAGGCTGAATGGGATATTGGAGTCAGGGATGTGGTGAGTTCTTTAATATCAAGGACTCCAATAGTGACGGCAACCACGGCAACGTACAATATATTAACTACAAAGAAAGCCAGAAACATCCCATAGGGAATAGTGCGTTTGGGATTCTTTGTCTCTTCGGCTATACTAGCTATCTTGGTAACTCCACCATACGAAATGAAGACCATACCGGCGGTTGCGAAAAGCGCCTTTAGCCCCCCTGTCATAAAAGGAGTAAATCGATGTGGTTCCGCATGAATCCACCCCAAAAGGACATAAATTCCCAAGGAGAGGATTAAACCTGCCACCAGAATCACCTGAGTTCTTCCTGAAGTCTTTACACTTCTCAAATTTACTATAGTAAAGACTATACAAAATATCACTGCTATCAGTTTTACTACTCGATAATCAAATCCTGGAAATATTATATCAAGAAATACACCAATTCCTATAAGAGCAAATGCACTTTTTAAGGCGATGGAGAACCAGTTTGCGAATCCTCCTAAAGTGCCCCAGAAGCCACCAAGAATCCTCTCGACATAAAAATATGTCCCTCCAGCCTTTGGCATTGCGGTCGAAAGTTCCGCTTTACTCATAATGCTCGGAATCATAAACAACCCTGCCAGAAGGTATGCCAAAACAATGGAGGGGCCTGCCTCTCGGTATACAATAGAAGGCAGTATAAAAAGACCGGAGCTGATCATTGAACCAGCAGCGATTGCAAAAACATCTATAAGTCCAAGCTCCTTACGGAGTTTCCCTTTGGATTTATTGGAATGCATGTTATACAGAAAAAACGGCTACATGTACAGGATTCTCTTCCACAGTAAGAGCCCGGGCAACAAGATTTCCTTGCTTGAGTCTCCACTCAGTACCCTTAATAACAGACTTGAAAGCTTCAAATTCACTATTAACAAGATAT
>QNDO01000082.1 GCA_003644895.1 Candidatus Hydrothermota bacterium
CTCGGCATCTCCAATAACCCTTTTTATATACTGAGCTACGCCAGCATTTATTGTGCCATCAATCTCCGCTACATGAACCAATTCCCCAGTTGCTATAGAGGCTAAGAGAATGACCAAGGATATGGACAAAATAAATTTGGATTTCATTACAACTCGCAAGGATGTGGCTGAACCCTCGGTTCAGACACGTGTCTGATTTGCACTGCAAATCAGCCACATTGCGACTAAATAAATCGCTTAACCTTGCTTTTACCTCCTTTTGTTTTTTTCGCATATTTCTGATAAATTTATGCGAACAATCGTAATATATAAATGGACCTAAAAAGTTCTATCGTTCTGTTGGAAATACTGAGCGATTGGTTGATGTGAAATACCCAGCCATTTATGGCGGGGTTGTTTATTTTTCCTTAATTTTTGAAGTTCTTCTCCAACTTTAGGATAAAACATGAAGATTAACTTTGGTGAGATAACGGTTGTAGAGCTAGTATTTTAAAACGATGAGGTTTCTGCAGGCTTCCTACACTCTATCAGATGATACTAAGTAGTATTTTTGCTTCGACACTTAATAAATAACACAACTTCTCCCCAAAATGGGAGAAGAGCCATTATTTAATCCATAAAGGGTTACAATAAATAAGATGCCAAACTACACAAGAAGAGCTGTTAGAGGAGCTGGAATTGTCTTTATCATGATGGTTCTTTCCTATTTTCTGGGCTATCTTTTTAGGTTAATTCTTGCCAGAGAGCTTGGAGTAGCATCTTATGGCTTAGTCTATGGAATTATTGCTCTGTTTGGTTTTTTCAGCATCTTCATGGATTTGGGTCTTAACTCAGCCTTAGTCAAATACATAGCGGAATTTAAAGCTCAAAATAAATTAGAAGAATTAAAGGGCTCTATACTTATTGTTTTCCTCTCAAAGCTTTTACTTACGGTCCTTACTTGTGGGATACTCATCCTCTTTTCTGATAAAATTGCTTCAGATTATCTTAATACTCCTCAAGCTTCAATACTCATAAAAATCTACGGTATTGCTATTATTTTCTCAGTTATCTCCTCAACTTTAAGGTCATCCTTTCGGGGGTTTCAGTCTATGAAATACTACTCTTCAACAGACTTTATTAAATCTGTCCTTGCTCTAACTATAACCTTCTTCTTGTTAATGTTGGGTTTTAAAGAGATAGCTCCAATCTTGGGGTTTACCCTAACCTTTGCAATCCTTCCCTTAATTTACTTCCCTCTTTTAACTAAAATTTTTCCCGAATTTATTCATGTAAAAGCAGAATTAAGTAAATCCTTAGCAAAAAAATTATTCACATTTGGAATTCCAGTGGTCTTTACTGGTCTAGCTGGCATGATTTTCGGTTATACGGATACTATTCTGTTAACTTATTTCAGAACCTTAAAAGAGGTAGGTCTTTATAATGTAGCACTTCCTACTATGAAGGTAATCAGTGTAATAGGGGTTGCCTTCACTTCCATCCTTTTTCCCCTTTCATCCGAATTATGGGCTAAAAAAAGGAAAGACCAACTAGGTAAAGGATTAGGAATGCTCTATAAATACGCTTTAATTTTAGTTTTCCCTCTGGCACTCTTAATGTTCCTGTTCCCCGAAATAATCCTAGGAATCCTCTTTGGTGGAGAATTTAAAGCAGCAGGAGGGGTTTTGAGGATTTTAGCCATTGGCTACCTTATCAATACTCTTTCAGGAGTTAACAACACCACTCTTTCCGGAATTGGCAAGCCAAAAGAGGTGAGCAAGATAATGTTTTCCGGAGCCTGTATGAATTTAATTTTAAATTTGATTTTAATCCCCTTCTATGGAATGGAAGGTGCAGCCATTTCCACTACCATTTCCTTTCTCTTTCTCTTCATCCTTTCCACTCTAAAAATAAAAAAAGATATCTTCTTCACCTTACCCTTGAAATCTTTTAGTATCCTGGCAATGTCTGGTATTTTAATCGCCTCTTTAACTTATCTAATAAAAAGTCTGGATTTTTTAGATATTTGGTCCAAATTAATTCTTACCATAATAATAGGAACTTCAATCTATCTCATTTTTTTAGTCGGCACCAAAACTCTAACTTTAAAAGAAATTAAAAATATCTGGGATAGGGTGAAATAATTATCAGGACTTTTGTTTTTAATTAAAAAAATCAAATTTATTACTATAAAAATTCTCGTAACCGGCGGAGCTGGATTTATCGGTCCTTTTTTAGTTGACAAGCTAATTGAGAATTATGAAGATTTGTAATGGTCAGTTTGTAAGCAAAAGTATATAAAAGGAGGACCAAGACCATATTATGGAAAAACAACCCTCGATTAGCGGAAGATAAAGTTGAGGAGGCAACCCTTGAATTAAAGAAAAAAGGACTATTAAAATATAAAATGGATAAAGAAAGAAAGCACTCTACGGAATTTACAGATATCCCTGTACCAACCCACATCGTGGAGAAAATAAAAAAAAGAATTCAAGGTACAGAATTTGAAACAGTTTCTGATTATATAGCATATGTTCTAAGAGAAGTTTTAGAAGAAACAGAAGAAGAGGAAGGAGTTTATAGTAAGGAAGATGAAGAGAAAGTGAAAGAAAGATTAAGAGCTTTAGGCTATCTTGATTGAGATAATGAAAGAAAAGGTTACAATAAAAATTCCTCGAGAATTATATGAAAAATTAAAGGAGATAATTCAAGATACTGGTTTTAGATCTGTAAATGAATTTATCGTTTATGCTATGAGGAATATTGCATCTGGAGGAAATTTGAAAGAGAAAGAGGATAGATTGACAGAGGAGGAGGTGAGAAAAGTTAGGGAAAGGTTAAGGAAGTTAGGATATATATGATAAATACTCCAATTGAGTTAGGCACTACAGAAAATTACACATCTCTCCAAAAGAGAAGAGAACCCTATATCTCTGCAACACTGTCCATATACTTCCTAATTGTCATTTTTATACTTTAATTCTAAATTATACTACAATTGGAGTATTTTTATACTCTAATTTGAGTATAATTATAAAATGGATCATTTATCTGAGTTAGAAAGTAAGAGCATTTACATAATAAGAGAGGCATATAAGCAATTTCATAACATTGCGATGTTATGGAGTATAGGAAAAGACTCAACAACTTTATTATGGCTTTGCAGAAAAGCATTTTTTGGAAAAATTCCTTTTCCAATACTGCATATTGATACTGGTTATAAATTTCCTGAAATGATAAAGTGGAGAGATGAGTATGCAAAAAAATGGGGGTTAAATTTAATTGTTGGAAGAAATGAGGAAGCTATAAAAGCAGGAATTTCTCCAAAAAATAAATTAGAGTGTTGCACCGCTTTAAAGACAGAAGCTTTAAAACAAACAATTACAAAACATAAATTTAAAGCCTTGCTATTGGGAATAAGAAGGGATGAACATGGGATTAGAGCAAAAGAAAGGTATTTTTCTCCAAGAGATTTGGAATTTAGATGGGATTACAAAAATCAACCCCCAGAATTATGGGATCAATACAAGACAAAGCAGGATGATGAAGAACATATAAGGGTTCATCCTATGCTACACTGGACTGAGATTGATATTTGGGAATATATTAAAAAAGAAAAAATTCCAATTATTCCCTTATATTTTGCAAAGGATGGTAAGAGATATAGAAGTATTGGATGTAAGCCTTGTTGTTTACCAATAAATTCAAAAGCAGACACCATAGATAAAATAATTCAAGAATTAAAAACAACCTCTATTTCGGAAAGATCTGGGAGAGCCCAGGATAAAGAATCTGCGTATATGATGCAGAAACTAAGAAGTTTAGGTTATATGTGAATGTAAAGGTTATAGTATCCTGAAAGAAATGAAAAGTTATGAATCCCATAAGAGAAGTTTTGTAAAAGCACTTACCTATAGGCTTTATCAATCCTTTTTAGTTTCACCTATTATAATCTATGTACTAAGTCAAGATTTAGTGTTGGCATTTAAATTTGGTATCTCAGAAATTCTTGTTAAAATTCCTACTTATTACTTATTTGAAAGGTTTTGGGCCATAATAAAACAAGGATATAAGGAGGATATATTTTAAGATGAAAACAATTCAAGAAGAGAAAAGAATGTCAATAGTAATTGTAGGCCATGTTGATCATGGAAAATCGACTTTAATTGGAAGATTACTCTATGACACAAATTCTTTGCCAAGGGATAAATTTGAGGAAGTAAAAGAGACATGCGAAGCTTTGGGTAGAGAAATGGAATTTGGATTTATTTTAGATCATTTACAAGAAGAGAGAGAGCAAGGGATAACGATAGATACTGCCCAGATTTTTTTTAATACAGAAAAAAGAAATTATGTGATAATTGATGCTCCTGGCCATAGAGAATTTATAAAAAATATGATTACAGGGGCTTCTCAAACAGATGCAGCAATACTTATTGTTGATGCAAATGAGGGAGTAAAGGAGCAGACAAAAAGGCATGCTTATATTCTTAAAATGCTTGGATTGAAACAGTTAATTATAGTAATTAATAAGATGGATTTAGTCAACTATAGAAAGGATAGATTTATTGAAGTTAAAGAGGATTTACTAAATTTCTTACTTAGATTAAATCTAGGACCCTCATTTACAATACCAATTGTTGCAAAAAATGGGGATAATATAGCAAAGAAATCAGAAAACATGCCTTGGTATAAAGGAAAGACGGTTCTTGAATGTTTAGATACTTTTCAATCAATGAGAAAAAATTCTGATAAAAGTTTAAGATTTTCAATACAAGATGTTTATAAAATTAACAATAAAAGGATACTTGTGGGAAGAGTCGAAGCAGGAGTGATAAAAAAAGGTGATGAAATTCTTATTCTACCAAAAAAGAAAAAAACAAAAGTAAAGTCAATCGAAAAATTCTTAGAAAATCCAATTCAAGGAGAAGCAGGAGAAAGTATTGGCATAACAATACAAGATTCTTTATTCATAGAACGAGGAAATGTTATCTGTAAAGAAGTTGGGGATAAACCGAAAGTAACAGACAAAATAAAAGCAAATGTTTTTTGGATTTCTGATAGAGAATTTAACATTAACGAGAGAATAACTTTAAAATTAGCCACTCAAGAGGTATCTGCAAAAGTTGAAAAAATAGAAAAGAGGATTGATTCTTCAACTTTAAAAGAAATTGAAACCAATGCTAAAAATTTAAAGAATAATGAAGTTGGAGTTATGGTAGTAAAAACCTTGAAGCCAGTGGTTGTGGATAATTTCAATTATATCCCAGAATTGGGAAGATTTGTTTTTGAAAAAGATAATGGGATAGTAGCAGGAGGTATAATAACAGAAGAAAAATGATTATTATCTTAGCAATTGATGCTTTAGAATATGAGTTAGTTGAGAAATTTAACTGCCAGAATCTAAAACAGAAATTTTATGGAAAAACAGATATTTCAGAATTCTCTCAGCCAAGAACAATAGTTTTATGGAGTTCTTTTATGACTGGAAAAAATAAAGAGAAAGAAATTCTTTTGAAAGGAAAAAAAGAAATGTGGAATACTAAATTTGATATTAAAGACACTTTCTTTTCAGAATTTAAAAATCCTGCTATTTTTGATCTTCCAGGATTTAATTATAATAAAGAGGTGCATGATAAATCAAGAACATTGTTGAAAAAATTCTTTGAAGTGAAAACTGAGAAGGAAAAAGAAAAAATTAGGAAAGAGTATAACAAAGACGCTTTTGATCATCATAAGAAGATAAAGGAAAGATTTTTGAAAGCTATAGATAAGAATCATGATCTCATCTTAGGATATTTCAGTGTTGTAGATGTTATAGGTCATTTAAATTTTGGAAATAACATGCTAATGAGAATGCTCTATAAAGAAATGGACGATATTGCAAAAAAATGTGCAGAAAAAAATTGTCCTTTACTAATATTATCTGATCATGGAATGAAAGCTATTGGTAAGTTTGGAGATCACTCTGATTATGGTTTTTGGTCTTTAAATTTAAACAAAAACTTGAAAACTCCAAAGATAACTGATTTTTATAGAATAATTAAAAGTTTAAGATGATACCAAAAGTGAGTTTTATAAGGGATGAAAGTTAATGCAGTGTTCAAAAGAAGTTGAGGTAGAGGATAAAGCAGAAGAGGCAACTTGGATAGATAGATAAGTCTCCTCCCTTGAAACCACCAATGCTTATCAAGATTGTTGGGTTGAAACTATAGAAAAAGTTTGCTATTTGTACATATTATCATGGTGATCATATTCTTCAACAGTAATAGTTTTATTATCCTCATCAACCGAATAAACGATTACAAAAGAGCTGTCTATATGGACTCTGCGTTTGCTCTGCAAGGGTTTCTTCAAGGGTTTATAACGATAAGGATTTTTACATACCTCAGCAAGTTTCTTATAGATGATCTGCATTTGTTTTGGATTTTTTCTAGAGAGTTTCCTAAATATTTTGTCTATATGCGCTTTAATGACTACATGATACATTCTACTCTTTTATACCGTACCTCTTCTTAAAGTCATTTAAACTGCCGATATTAATTGTTTCCTCCCTATCTATTTCCTTCATTCGCTCTATAAATTCAGGTCTTAATTCAGGTTCTAAAAAAGTACTGGAATAATCAGTAATAATCATATTAATGGCCTGAGATTTATTTTTAAGACCATATTTCCCTTTAACAATTTCCAGAATTCTATTTTCTCTTTCACCTATCTCCAATAATGCGTGTACCATCTTTATCACTCCCAATTAGTAATGCTTATTATTAATAAGGAATTATTA
>QNDO01000083.1 GCA_003644895.1 Candidatus Hydrothermota bacterium
GTAACGAATATGTCCCCTATCTTTTCAGCCTCCTCCATGGGAAGGACTTCAAAACCGTCCATACGAGCTTCCAAGGCTCTAATGGGGTTTACTTCAGTTATTATAACATTTGCACCCATACCTCTGGCGCGCATTGCAATACCTCTTCCACACCAGCCATATCCTGCTACCACAAATCTCAATCCTGCAATCAGGATATTTGTTGCTCTTAAAATTCCGTCAATGGTGGATTGACCTGTACCGTATCTGTTATCAAAGAGGTATTTTGTCCGAGAATCATTAACAGCAATTATTGGATATTTGAGTGCTTTGTCCTTTTCCATGGCTCTGAATCTTATAACACCTGTCGTTGTCTCTTCTGTCCCACCAAGAATCCCATCAAATAGTCTATTTTCATGGATATATGCGGTAAGATCACCGCCATCATCCAGTGTTATATGCGGTTTCCTTGAAGCCACTTCCCTGAGATTCTCATAATAACTTTGTCTATTTTCTCCCCTAATTGCAAATACCGGTATTTCATAAAACTTAACTAGTGCTGCGGCAACGTCATCCTGTGTGGACAGGGGGTTGGAAGGAGCAAGATATACTTCCGCGCCAGACTCTTTCAGAGCTATCATCAGATTTGCAGTTTCAGATGTAACATGCAGGCAGGCTGCTATGGTTATACCATTAAAGGGCTTCTTCTTTTTACCTCTCTCTCTCAAAAGAGAGAGAACCTTCATCCTGGATGAAGCCCATTCAATTTTTTCTTTTCCTTGTTCTGCCAGAGATATATCTTTTATTTTAAAATCAGCCATGTATCAGCTCCAGAAAGTCCTTGGCTGCATCTGTTCTTTCCCAGGTAAAACCTTCCTCTTCTCTTCCAAAATGGCCATAAGAAGCTGTTCTTTTATATATTGGTCTCAGTAATTTGAGTTCATCTATGATACCCCGTGGTGTAAGATCGAATCTTTTTCTTATGGCTTTTACGATCACCTCTTCCGGGACATCGCTAGTACCAAAGGTATCCACATATATCGCCACAGGTTCGGCCACACCAATTGCATAGGCCAGCTGGACCTCTACTTTCTTTGCAATGTCTGCCTTTACAAGATTTTTCGCAATATAACGAGCCATATAAGTCGCTGACCTATCTACTTTTGTTGGATCTTTACCTGAAAAACATCCGCCACCGTGTCTGGCATATCCGCCGTAGGTATCCACCATAATTTTACGTCCTGTAACACCGGTATCCGCCACGGGACCACCGATCACAAATCTACCGGTAGGGTTAATGTAACATTTTATATTTTGGTCCCTTAGTTCTTCTGGAATCACATGTTTTATCACTAGTTCCCTGAGATCTTCCTGAAGAACACTCAATTTTACATCTTCGTCATGTTGCGCAGAGAGAACAACAGTGTCAACCCGTACGGGCTTGCCTTCATTATCATATTCCACAGTAACCTGAGATTTTCCGTCTGGTCTCAGATATGGAAGAATGCCTGCTTCCCGAACCTCTGCAAGCCTTCTTACAAGTCTGTGGGCGAGCATTATTGGAAGAGGCATAAGTTCTGGTGTTTCATCTACAGCAAAGCCAAACATAAGCCCCTGGTCACCGGCGCCGCCGACATCTACACCCTGGGCTATATCCTGTGATTGTTCCTGGATCGAGGAAATCACAGCAACAGATTGGTAATCAAAGCCATATTCTGGTCTGGTATATCCTGCTTCTCTGACTACTTCACGGACAACTGCGGGTATCTCAACATAAGTGGTGGTACTTATCTCACCTGCTACTATAACCATTCCCCTGGTGGTGAGGGCTTCAACTGCCACTCTCCCATTTGGGTCATCTTTAAGTATTGCATCAAGGATCGCATCTGAAACCTGATCACATATCTTATCAGGATGACCCTGTGTTACTGATTCAGAAGTAAATAGTTTTCCCATTTTCGACCCTCCTAATATAAAATTTTTATACCAATGTAAGGAGCACCTTCAGCTTCCCTAAATGTCTTCCTATCAATAGGTCTAATTCCTACAAAAAATCTTCCTTCCCCCTCCTCTCCAGCTATTGAAAAACCAAGATTGATTTCCAGGGAGGGGTGAAAATTATAATTCATAGATATCCCCATGTAAAGTTGAGATTCTGTGTAAATCTTTACTTCTCCTACTCTTAGGAAAGCATACTCCGCTCTGGCGTATATATCAAACTGAAAGTCCAGGCCCTTCGTGAGCCAGGGGATATCTTTGTGTCTCAGGAACGACCCAACTTCAATATGATATCTTAATTTTCGATATTGAAGGGGCTTCTTAGTTCTATAATTGCCATAAATAAGTTTAATCTTGTTCCAATACAGGGATCTGACCACCAGTGTGTCTATCTGGTGGTAACAGGGATGGTCAAGAATTACACCGATATACTTCCCAAAGGTGAGATATTTTATTACACCGCCCTGCAGTAGATAATCTGCCTGTTGTGGGTCAAGCTGTATGGGTCCCTTGTCTCTTCCCATCCAGACTGCTTCTTTGCCTCCCACCATAAGAAACAAGCTGTCTTTCAATCTTATCAAATCTGCTTTCATGGCAACAGAGGCATATGCACTTCTCCTCTTGAGAGTCCCCCCATATTTTGAAAGAGAAGATTCACCAGATACACGGAATATCCAGGGTGAAGCATTCAACATCAATGGCACTAAGACAAGAAATATTTTCTTCATTCTAAGACCCTAACTATTTCATCCCTTTCAAAAGGCTTTAAATCCTCTATTTTCCCTTTATTTAACAATTTTATTCCATATTCCCTTTCCATGACCTTTCCGATTATGTTAGCCTCAATTCCATTTTTACGATATTCATCTACAAGTTTTGATGCTTCATCTTCAGGAAGTATTATTATCAATGATCCTGAAGCAAGAAGACCGAAAGGATCTACATCAAATATTTCACATAGTACTCTGGTTTCTTCATAAATAGGAATATTGTCGATATAAATCAAGCCCCCCTTTTGTGACGCAAATAGAGTTTCATAAAGTGCAGTAAAGATACCACCCTCGGTGGGGTCATGCATATTGTGAATATCAAATTTTTCAAGAGCAATGTTGGCTTCGTTAAAAATAATAATTCCAGGGTCAAAGAGAAATTTTTTTGCTCTTTCTATTATATTGGGACTTAGCTTCTTCCGGAGTTCATCTTCTTTTTCCCTGGCCAGAATAGAGGTTCCCTCTATTGCTATCCCCTTGACCAAGACGATACTATCACCTGGGACTACATTGGCAGGCCCAATGTTCTTTATAACTCTTCCTATAATGAAAGCAGAAGCAATTGTTCTATCTATCCCGTAAGTTATTTCCGTATGCCCCCCCACAATCTTAAGATTATATCTGGAAGCAATTTCATTTATTTTATCAAAAGTTTCTCTAACATATTCTTCAGATGTTCCAGGAGGGAAGAAGAGATTAGCAAGCATATATTCAGGTAGGGCACCCATACACATGATATCGTTCACATTAACCCCTATAAGATAGTATGGAAGTTCTTGGGTTGTGAAGGTAATAGGATCGGTGGTGAGAGCAACCTCTACCCCACCGGTTCTGATAACGCAGCCATCTACACCATAAGAAGCCCCTATCAGGATATTTTTATCGGAATATCGAAATCTTTGGAGTAGTTCTTGAAGAAAATCGGGAGGGAGTTTCCCAATGGGTAATTTTTTCATAAACTCTATTATAAAGCAAATCCTTTGACTCTCCAAAAACGCGGTGTTAAACTTTAGAAGTGAGGTGGATTAGAAGAAAACATATTTATGATTTAAATCTTTACGGTTTACCCCTCCCTATAGCTCAGGTACTTTCCGCAAGAGGAATTTCACCTGAGGAAAGCCCGGCTTTTCTTGAACCCAGACTTGAAGACCTTAATGACCCTTTTCTTATGAGGGATATGGATAAGGCTGTGGAAAGAATTATTACCGCGATGAAAGAATCCCAGAAGATTATGGTTCATGGTGATTACGATGTAGATGGTGTAACTTCACTTTCTTTACTTTATAGAAACCTGACTAGTATCGGCTTAAATGTCATCCCTTACATCCCAGATAGATTTACTGAGGGGTATGGCCTTTCCAGTCAGGGGATTGAAAAAGCCAAAGAGGAGGGGATCAGTCTTATCATCACAGTTGATTGTGGAATAACGGCTCTAGAAGAGATTGAAATGGCCAGAAAATACGGAATAGACGTTATAGTGACTGATCATCATGAACCCCGAGAAACTCTTCCAGAAGCCACAGCTATAATCAATCCCAAAGTTGACGATTATCCATTCAAGGACCTTGCGGGAGTCGGTGTTGCGTTCAAACTTCTCGAGGCTCTTTATAGAAAGCTCTCGCTCAATCTTAATCACTTGTACTGGGACCTTGATCTTGTTGCCCTAGGTACAGTAGCAGATATCGTTCCCCTGGTTAAAGAGAACAGAGTTTTTGTTCATTTTGGACTCAAAATACTGGAAAAGAGTAAAAAAGCCGGAATAAAATCTCTTAAATCTGTTACAGGACTGAATGGCAAGGTTGAACCTTGGCACATATCATTTATACTTGCACCACGTCTTAATGCCGCAGGGAGGCTGAACCACGCAATTGAGGCCTTTAAACTTCTCTCAACAAGAGATGGATTAGAGGCATTACAGCTTGCCAGAGAGCTGGATAGGACGAATAAGGAAAGGCAAGGGATTGAGAGGAAAATTCTGAGTGAAGCAGAAAAAATGGTGAGGAGGATGGATCTCGATAAAGATTGGGTTATTGTGCTGGGATCTGAAGATTGGCATGAAGGAGTGATAGGCATTGTTGCATCCAAACTGGTGGAGCAATATAACCGACCTACCATCCTTCTCAGTTTTACAGGAGGTATAGGAAAAGGTTCTGGGAGGAGCATACAGAATTTTAACCTTTTCAATGCTTTACTGGATCTTGAAAAATATCTGCTTTCTTTTGGTGGTCATAAAATGGCGGCAGGTCTCAGACTGGAAAAGGAGAATCTACAGGATTTTCGGCAAGCCCTAAATAAACTGGCAAAAGAGAGACTTAAAAAGGAGTATTTTGAGCCTGAACTTTACATCGATGGTGAAATAAGACTCTCGGACATAAACCAAGATATTCTTTCTGTATACAGGAAACTTTCTCCTTTTGGGATGGGGAATCCACAGCCTGTATTTGTTGTAAAAAATGTCACAGTGAAAAATGATATTAGAGTGATGAAGGACAGGCATATCAGTTTCACCTTGAAGCAAGAGCAAATTGAGAGGAGAGCCATTGCATTTGATGCCATGGATAAGAGAGAAATCATACAGAGTGGTAAGCCCCTTAATTTTGCTGTTCAGGTCTCAGAAAATAACAGAAATGGTGAGATTGAATTTAAGGTTTTAGACGTAAAATATGGAGATTAAAGTAGGTGTCTGTGGGTTCCCGGCAAGGCTGGAAAAACTGGATTCTGAGGTTGATGTAATAGAAATTCAGAAGACATTTTATAAATTACCCAGAATTGAAACAGTGAAGAGCTGGAAAGACAGGGCTCCCCATGTTATCTGGTCGGTAAAGGCCAATCAGATGATTACCCACCCTCCGGAAAGTCCCACATACCGAAAAGCCGGCCTGGAAATAAGTATGGATAAGAAAAACTGTTATGGATATTTTAGACCTACAAGTGAGGTTTTCGAAGTGTATAAGAACGTACTGGCACTTGCCCGAGCAATTAATGCCAGGTTCATCCTTTTCCAAACTCCTGCTTCCTTTAAACCCTTAGATGAGCATATTAATAATATCAGAGCCTTCTTCAGAAGCATAGAGAGGGACGATAATATTATATACCTTTGGGAACCCAGAGGATGGGATGTGGAAATTCTAAGAAAAATCTTACCTGAAATCGATGTAATCCATGTTGTAGACCCTTTTAAAGATAAACAGCTCTACGGAGATATCTGCTATTTTAGACTCCATGGGAGGGGAATAGGATACAAGTATGATTATAGTACAGAAGAACTTCGGGAGCTCTTATCCATGCTATCCAAGGCTGAAAATTACGTACTTTTTAATAACACGATGATGTATAAAAATGCCTTGGAATTTAAGGAACTTATTGGTGAAAAAACAGGTTAATTATTTTCTTATGCATTAAAGGGATATACAGAGACGTAAACTCTGTTTTTTCTTCTTTCGAATTTCACTACGCCATCTCTTAACGCAAATAGTGTATCGTCACCACCTCTACCCACATTGAAACCAGGGTGAAATTTCGTCCCCCTTTGTCTGACAAGAATATTACCTGCCCTTACAATTTGGCCTTCAAATCTTTTAACGCCTAAACGTTTCGAAATAGAATCTCTTCCATTCTTACTTGAACCCATTCCCTTTTTATGAGCCATAATAATACCTCCCTTCTTTTGAAGTGCATTTATAATAAAACAGATAGAGTGATTAGTCAAGGTATCGGCATTCCTCAAAAATAATCTACCCTAAATGGGATTATTACCTTAAAATTTCAAAAAGGGAGCCATCCTAATATCCTCCCCTTTTATCTCTTTACAAACCTTATAGACCTCCTTCCTACAGGGGTATTCAACATTAAGATGTAGACCCCTGGTTTTATCCCCAAATCTCTCAAATCAAGAATAAAACCCTTTTTGCCACCTACATTAAATACTCTTACCTTCCTGCCAGTAATGTCATATAACTCAAGCCTCGAACCAGACAATAAATCAATCCCAAAATCCACATGTAA
>QNDO01000084.1 GCA_003644895.1 Candidatus Hydrothermota bacterium
ACTCCGTACTAATATATGCTACTTTTGTATTTGTTGTTAACCTTATTTATCTAAGAAAGAAAAAATTAAAGTTCAAAGGAAAATTTGAAAAGATATCTGTACTTGTTCCTGTGAGAGACGAAGAAAGAGATCTCAAGCTATGCCTTGAATCTCTTGTAAAACAGAACTATCCACTATATGAAATTATACTACTGGATGATAATTCTCGAGATAGAAGCCCAGAGATTATGAGAGAATTCCAGAGAAGATTTCCGGAGAAGATTAAGATAATTACATCTAAACCACTTCCTCCAGGGTGGACTGGTAAGAATTGGGCTTGCCATCAACTAGCAAAAATGGCCAACGGAGATTGGCTTCTATTCACCGATGCAGATACGGTTCATGCTATTGGATGCATTAAAAACGCATATATGGAAGCTGTAGCAAGAGGTGTTGATATGGTATCTTATATACCTGATCTTATCACCATCTCTCTACCAGAAAGAATAATTCTTCCTGTTATATATTTTGCATTCTATCTTCTTTTCCCCCTCCCACTATTTAAAAAAATTAAGGACCACAGGGCAGCATTTGCTATAGGCACATTTATCCTTATAAAAAGAGATATCTATGAAAGGATTGGAGGTCATAGCGCTTTGAAAGATGAAATAGTCGAGGATGTGAATTTAGCCAGACGTGTCAAAAAAGTTGGAGGAAGATTTGATCTTCTGGATGGCATCGGCATTTTTTATACTCGTTTCTATCATAATCTTAGGGAGATATGGGAAGGCTTTACAAAAAATTCCTTTGGTGCCTTTGGTTATAATTTGATACCTTATTTACTCTTCCTTTTTATGGCCTATGTGGTTTTCCTTGCCCCTTTTATAAAATTTACCCTAAATCCAGTATTTACATTTAAAAACCCTCTATTTATGCAGATTTTCTGGATATTACTATTGAGAACCCTTCTAGCCTTCAAGACGAGACACAGTGTATGGTCTATTATACTTCATCCCTTAATGGTTGCTTTCAGTCTTTTGTTTGCAATCAATTCTGTTTATAGAATAATAATGGGACTTCCTATTACTTGGAAAGGTAGAGCTTATAAATTGAAGGACTGATTTTTCTATTATATAATTTTCAGAGGAGGTGATAAGATGTTTAAAAGAATAGTATTGGTACTTGTACTTGGTTTGGTACTATCCAGCTGTGGCAAAGAAGAGGAGACTACAGGTCCAGGTGGAGAAGCAAGCTCCACAAGGCCAATTCCTATGGCTTTGAATAATCAATGGGTATACCTTAATATGCAAGATTCCACTTATGATACTTTGCAAGTGGTAGGAGAAATTGTATACAATGGAAACCAGGCTTATCAGGTGATTTTCACCAGTGAACCTGCTGATACATATCTTGTATATTATGATGATAATGCAGGATATCTTATGCAGGCTCTTACAGTGGAGTATGATACCTTCACCTTTAGTGTGGAATCCAGAATGCTCAAAATTCCAATAGTTGTGGGGGATAAGTGGGATGTGTATACCATGGATACCACATTTCAGGATACTGCCTATACAACTCATGTGGAGGTACGCAGAACAGGTGAAGTTCTTGGTACTGAAGATGTTACAGTTCCTGCAGGTTCCTTTGATGGGTGTTTCAAGATAAAATATACTCAAATATTTCGTATGACAATTACATCAAACTGGGGCAGTTTTACCTCTGCTGATACCACTGTGGATTATGGGTACATCAAAGATGGCGTAGGCCTTGTGAAATCTGTGGAAGATAGCACGGCACTGATTTTAACTGATTATTATCTCCAATAAATTTTTGTAAGTGCCCGGTGTGCAATTATAAATTCCATCGGGCACTTACTTAGAATCTGAAATGGAGTAAAGAATGGGTAATTATATATTTACATCTTCCTCGTCCCAGCTTATATGTTCTGCGCATTCATGAGGCCAGTGTTTAAGTAGCAGGAGGGATACAAAGAAAAGCCCCACCAGTGAAAGTAGGATTGCAAGCACAATCCAGGTGTAGGTCTGGGTTTTGCCGATGGGTCTTTTTTCGGCCTCATTCATGATATACCTCCTATTTAAAAATTCCCTCCTTTTCAATTTTATTTATTATAAGGGTTAATAGTTTTTCCCTGTTAGATTTAGTCAATTGGAAAAGTTGAATCCTGGGATTACTTTTTACCCAATCAACAAAAGGTATTTTAGAAATGGCTGCAGTTGTTATAAGAAAGTAGTTACCTTCTACAATGGATTTTATAAAATCTTTGAATAGAGGAGAAAAAAGTTCCATTTTCCCAATTTCATCGATGATATAGACCACATCCATTGAAGGTGGCATATACTCTCCAATGATTTCCTCGAGTATTTTTATATTTACTCCATATTTTCCAACTCTTTTCGTTGTATTAAAGGATTTATGTGCCAGTATGCCTTCTTTTCCATCAAGGGAACGGATTTTAAATCCCATCCTTTCGCCGAATTCTCTAATTTCCTCTGTGTAAAAACCTTTAGTTTTTACACCTTTCTTTTTTAAATATTCGTTTAATTTCTTAATCAGTGTTGTTTTCCCTATTCCAGGTTTTCCTGTTATTACTATTTTCATCATTAATAAATATACGATTCCTAAAGAAGATTTTCAATAGTCTTGAACATCCATGGCTTTAGATAGATAATAAAACCTCGGTATGAAGGAAAAAATATTCATAAAAGGTGCTCGGGTTCATAATCTTAAGAACATCGATGTAGAGATACCCAGGAATAAGTTTGTTGTAATAACGGGTGTTTCTGGCTCTGGAAAATCATCCCTGGCCTTTGATACACTCTATGCAGAGGGGCAGAGAAGATATGTGGAATCTCTCTCTGCATACGCAAGACAGTTTCTTGGTTTAATGGAAAAACCAGATGTAGATTACATAGAGGGTCTTTCTCCCGCTATTTCAATTGAGCAGAGGAAAGCCTCCAAAAATCCCAGGTCCACAGTTGCCACTGTTACTGAGATCTATGATTATCTGAGACTTCTCTTTGCAAGAATAGGTATTCCCCATTGTCCCAATGATAATACTCCTCTCGAAAAAAGGAGTCTAGATGAAATTGTAGACGAGATTTTGAAGCTTGGATTAGGAATGAGACTGATATTACTCGCGCCTGTAATAAGAGGAAGAAAAGGAGAGTACAGGGAACTTTTTGAAAGATATTTAAGACGGGGATTCTTGAGAGCAAGGGTAGACGGAGAAATCTATGAACTGGAAGATCCACCAGTACTGGAGCGATATAAAACCCATACCATTGAAATAGTAGTTGATAGAATTGAACTTGAAGAGGGTATTCGTTCAAGATTGGCTGAATCCACAGAGACGGCTCTTAAAGAAGCAGATGGTATTGTGAAAGTTGTTACTGAAGAAGGAGAGGAGTTTGTCTTTTCTGAAAAATTGATGTGCCCAAAATGTGGCTTCTCCATGGAAGAAATAGAGCCAAGACTATTCTCTTTTAATTCACCCTACGGTGCCTGTCCTTATTGTGGTGGACTTGGTGTGAAGTATGAGATAGATCCTTCACGATTGGTTACATCCAGTGAACTCTCTATACTGGAAGGTGCCCTGAAGCCATGGGGTGAGCCCAATCCCTTTTTAAGAGATAAGCTCGAAAGGATTGCAAGGCACTATCATGTTGATCTAGACCTGCCATGGGCGGACCTTCCGCAGAAATTTAAAAATGTAGTTCTTTACGGTACAGAATATCCAGAAAAATTTGACCCTGAGAGACCCCATGCTTCTCAGGAATTTTACTTCTACGAGGGATTGGTTCCCTATCTCTGGCGAAGATATTATCAAACTGAGTCGGATTGGGTGAAAGATGAAATAGAAAAATTTATGCTTAAAAAGGTTTGCCCTGCTTGTGGTGGCTCAAGATTGAAAAGAGAGGCCCTTTTTGTAAAAATAAGGGATCATTCCATCTGGGACATTGTTCAGAAAACTGTGGAAGAAGCTCTTGAGTTCTTTTTGCATCTACAACTTAGGGGGAGAGAATATATAATTGGAAAGCAGATATTGAAAGAAATTATCGCCAGATTGAGATTTCTCAAAGATGTAGGTGTCGGATACTTGACTCTCGATAGAGCAACAGAGACACTCTCCGCTGGAGAGGAGCAAAGAGTGAGATTGGCAACTCAGATAGGCTCCGGACTCGTGGGGGTTTTATACGTCTTGGATGAACCTTCCATAGGATTGCATCCCAGAGATATGCATAGGTTGATAGATACTCTCATAAATCTGAAAGAAATGGGTAATACTGTGGTAGTTGTTGAACATGACAAAGCTACCATTGAGGCTGCAGATTGGGTGATCGATCTTGGCCCAGGAGCTGGAGAAAAGGGAGGAAAGATTGTAGCCACAGGTACGCCAGAAGACATTAAAAAGAACAAACGATCCCTCACAGGCCAGTATCTGGCAGGTTTGAGGAAGATCCCCATACCTAAAAAGCGTAGAAAACCACAGGGTAAATGGCTTGTAATAAAAGGAGCCCGGCAGAACAACCTTAAAAATATAGATGTGAAGTTTCCTTTGGGTTTATTCATTTGTGTTACCGGTGTCTCGGGTTCGGGAAAATCATCTCTAGTGGAAGACACACTTTATAGGGCCCTGATGAGAAGATTTTATGGCTCCCGAGAACCGGTGGGAGAACACGACAAGATAGAAGGTTTAGAGTACATAGATAAAGTTATAAATATTGATCAGAGCCCCATCGGAAGAACCCCAAGGTCAAATCCTGGAACTTATACCTCTGCCTTCACACCTATAAGAGAGCTTTTCGCCAATCTTAAAGAATCTAGAAAAAGAGGATATTCTCCAGGGAGATTTTCATTCAATGTAAAGGGAGGAAGGTGTGAAGCCTGCAAAGGTGAGGGATTTATAAAGGTGGAAATGCAGTTTTTACCCGATATTTATATTCCTTGCGAAGTATGTAAAGGAAAAAGATATAATAGGGAGACCCTAGAGGTTAAATACAAGGATAAAAGCATTGCTGATGTTTTGGATATGTCAGTAGATGAAGCCTACAAGCTTTTTAAGGATATTCCTCAGATTGAAAGAAAATTGAAATTGTTGAAGGATGTGGGTCTTGGCTATATCAAACTGGGCCAGCCAGCGACCACATTATCAGGTGGTGAAGCCCAGAGAATAAAACTAGCAAAAGAGCTTTCAAAGGTAGCTACCGGAAAGACCCTTTACATACTAGATGAACCTACTACCGGACTTCATTTTGAAGATGTTAAAAAGCTGATAAATGTTCTTAACAAGCTTGTGGATAAAGGTAATACTGTTATCATTATTGAGCATAATCTCGATATTGTTAAATCTGCAGACTGGATAATTGACTTGGGTCCTGAAGGTGGAGATAAAGGTGGCTACATAGTTGCAGAGGGACCCCCTGAAAAAGTTGCAGAGGTGCAAGAATCATACACCGGTAGATATTTAAGGGAAGAATTGAAGGAGAAGTTTAAATGAGTCATTTGTTTGTAATGATGTTATTTTTAAAGTTACTAGTTTACCACGCAGGTTCTCTGAGTTTTCCCTTCTCGATTATAGAGAAAGAGTTTGAACGAGAGAAGGGCATTCAGGTAGAAAGAATTTCCGGCGGGTCTCGATATCTTGTTAAAAGGATTACAGAGCTTGGACTGGAACCAGATGTAATTGCAGTGGCTGATTATAAGCTGCTCTATAAATTAATACCAGAATATATCGATAGTTTCTTTCTCTTTGCTAGGAATGAGATGGTAATTGCATATACGGATAAAAGTAAATACTCAGACGAAATTAATTCTGACAATTGGTACGAGATACTCGGCAGGAGGGAAGTGAGAGTCGGAAGAGCTGACCCAAAACTTGACCCCTGTGGATACAGAGCACTTATGGTACTTCAACTTGCTGAAAGATTCTATAAAAAATCAGGTATTTATGATAAAATATTAAAAAATTCTGGTGACAGATTTGTGAGACCCAAGTCTGTAGAACTTCTAGCCCTCTTGGAGGTAGGCGAAATAGATTACGCTTTTGAGTATCTCTCTGTTGCCAAGCAGCATAAATTAAAGTATATAACCTTACCCCCCGAAATTAATCTTTCCCAGTATTCCTTTGAGGAGTTTTATAATAAGGCCATGGTAGTGGTTGAGAATGACACGCTGAAAGGTGAACCCATTTTATATGGAATCGCACTACTTAATAATTCCAGAAATAGGGACGAAGCTGTGGCTTTTCTTAAATTTCTGTTTGAGAAAGGAAAAAAGATACTCTATGACTCCGGACAGCCGCCTCTCTCAGAGGTTGTGATTTTAAGATGATACTTGAAAAAATGAAAATGCTGGTTTATATTTTTACACTAACAAAGGAGGTATAAAATGGGAAAGAAAGTGAGAATTGATCCAGATCTATGTGTGGGAGATGCTATCTGTACAGATATTGCTCCTGATGTTTTTGAAATGGGAGATGACGGCCTTGCACATGTTAAGGCCGGAATGGAATGTACAGGCGATAGAGAAGACGTCCAGGAAGCTGCAGAGCAGTGCCCTGGAGGTGCTATTATAATAGAAGATTCTGAGGAGTGTTAATTTAGAAAACACCCCATCCAACCACCCCCTCCTGCCCCAGGGAGTCTGTCCCCG
>QNDO01000085.1 GCA_003644895.1 Candidatus Hydrothermota bacterium
GTTACATTAGAAATACCCATTTTCGAAGTTAAATCTGGCGAAATTACATGGAAAGACACATCATTAACAAGAGCTAATGCCTTTGCTGATTACAGTACTGTATTCAATTCATCCTCAGAAGAACTTGTCAAGAAACTTAGAGAAGAAGATATTATCGAGATTAGGAAAGAAAACATCATTGATATGTGGTAAACTTTCTCTCTCATTGAATAAAAATTGTGCTTAAGATATTGATTTAGCTCTTTTGCTTCACAAAACCTTTTGATACTGAGAAGGCTATAGGAAGGATATGCAAGAGATTGAGGTGAAACTTAGAAATGAGACATCAGAAGAGCTTGGATTTAAGTAATATTCTTTTGAAACCCTTGAAAGAGCCCATTATATACCTTAATCTTTACACATGGAAAAATTTCGTATAGAAGGCCCCGTAGTTCTTAAGGGGAGTGTTGAAATTTCAGGAGCTAAAAATGCCATTCTGCCTTTAATGGCTGCTTCGATTCTAATGGATACCCCCGTTGCATTTACCTTCGTACCCAAGGTTATGGATGTTTTTACCATGAAAGAGCTTCTTGAAAGATTGGGGGCCCATGTGGAATGGACGGGGAATGGCACTATTTTAATAGATCCCACAACAATTGATAATCCTTTGGCTCCTTATGACATTGTGAAAAAAATGAGGGCCTCCATTTATGTTTTGGGTCCACTTCTGATGAAATTTGGAAAGGCAGAGGTTTCTCTTCCAGGGGGATGTGCATTTGGTCCAAGACCTGTAAATTTCCATCTCGAGGGTCTTAAAAAATTAGGTGCGGATATTAAATTGGAGCACGGATATATTAAAGCTAGGCTGAAAAAACCTAGAGGAGCCCAAATTGTTTTTGACAAGAAATCTGTTGGTGCTACCATACACCTAATGATGACGGCGTCTCTTATTCCTGAGGAGACCATTCTACGGAATGCTGCTCTTGAGCCAGAAGTGGTACAAGTTGCCAATTTCCTGAAAAGAGCAGGAGTTAAAATATATGGCGAAGGCACCGATACCATTGTTATAAATGGAATTAAAAAATTAAATCAGGTGGAGGCAACCAAAGTGATCCCGGATAGGATAGAAGCTGGAACCTTTGCTGTAGCTGCCTATATGACTGGAGGAGAGGTTGAGATCAAAAATTGCATTCCAGAACATATAAGTCCCACTATCGAGAAATTAGAGGAGAGTGGAGCAGATATTGTGGTGGATGGGGAGAGACTGGTGATTAAAAAGAGAAAAGGCAAGATTAAACCTCTTTTTATTTATACTCAACCTTTCCCGGGCTTTCCAACGGATATGCAGGCTCAGTTTATGGCCATGTTATCTGTTGCAGATGGAACCAGTACCATCAAGGAAGGTATATATCCTGACAGATTTCTGCATGCTTTCGAATTAATAAGATTAGGAGCAGATATTAAGGTAGAAGACGGGACCGCGATAATAAATGGAGTGCCCAGACTCACAGGGGCTCCGGTAATGGCTTCAGATCTGAGAGCCTCTGCTTCACTTGTACTAGCAGGCTTAATCGCTGAAGGGACTACAATTATAGACAGAATATACCATCTGGACAGAGGATACGAGGATTTTGAACACAAATTGAACTCGCTTGGGGCCAAAATAGAACGATTTCATGGGTAAAGACAACTACCGCCAATTATCCCGGGTTGAAATTTTTGGGTTTGAGGCTCTGTTTTATGAGGAATTGCTGACTCCCTTATCCTTGGGTGTATACCCTTTGAGGTTCTTTATGGAGAAAATAGAATGTCCATTGGCTATCCGGTTCCTTCAGTATCCACTGGAGAAAGTATTGAAAAAGGCAGGGTTTCGCGAGATTGAACATAGATTTTATGCGCGTGATATTATCAGGTTTACCAGGGCAACGAAATAAGTGTTTGAAGTTTACGAGATGCATATTAAAATATAAATATGCAGGAGAAGGCTGACAAAAAGGAAAAACTCAAGGAACCTGTAAAAGTAGTTGATATTATACTTTTCACAATTGCCAATCTTGAAACAAAGGCCTGGGCATATCTTGGGCTTGTATCTCACCCGGAGACCGGTGAAAAACTCGTGGACAAAAAACAGGCGAAACTGGCCATCGATAGCCTAGATGCTCTCTACCAACTGGTAAAAGAGGAAATTCCAGCAAATGAGAGAAAGAATATTGAACTTATGCTCACCAATCTCAGGCTGAACTATGTGAAAACTGGATAATCTTGACTGTCTAATGCCTAAGCCTTAAATTATATAAGCTTTCATAAGCTCTTTGATACATTTAAGCTGGCGTAGCTCAGTCGGCAGAGCAGGTGATTTGTAATCACCAGGTCGGGGGTTCAAATCCCTCCGCCAGCTGCTTAGTGGAGGGGTACCCAAGTGGCCAAAGGGGGCAGACTGTAAATCTGCTGGCACAGCCTTCGGGGGTTCGAATCCTCCCCCCTCCACCATTAAGCGGGAGTAGCTCAATTGGTAGAGCATCGGCCTTCCAAGCCGGTGGTTGCGGGTTCGAGTCCCGTCTCCCGCTTTTTTTATTTGTTGACTTTTTAACATTCCCCTATTATAACTTAACCATGGCACAACATAGTGAACTATTATCTTTTCAATTAGCTTATGTTCTTTCTCTGCTTTCAGATCTGAAAGAGAGAGAGGTGCTGGCCCATGGGCACAGAGTGGCTCAATATGCCAGAGAGGTTTTTAAAGCATTTGGTATTGAAGATCAAAATCTTTATTATGTGTCCTTATTTCTAGATATTGGTAAACTTGTAGTACCCGATATAATTCTATATTCTCCCACAAAAATTGTGGAAGAGGAAAGGAAATTGTCAATGCGGCATACCATCGAATCCGAAAAGATTATAGCCAGTATACCGATTCTCAGACGGTATGCAAAATTTGTCAGATGGCATCATGAGAGATATAATGGAAGTGGTTTTCCGGATGGTTTGAAAGGTGATGAGATTCCACTGGAGGCCCAGATACTGGGAATTTGTGACGCTTATGCTGCTCTTACTGAGCCCAAGCCCCAGAGAAAATCGTACACTTCTCAAGAGGCTATTAAAATACTGGAATCGGAGAGGGGTATAAAGTGGAATCCCGAAGTTGCAGATAAAGCACTTAAAATTTTTAAAGAATTTAAAATAAAGGATAAAGTACCTGTTGATATTAATCTATGGGAAGAAATAAAGAGGGATTATCGTCCTTCCACGGGGCGTCTTGTGGCACTGTACAGAATTGCAGATGCCATCGGCCAAATTATGGAGTTTGATGATTTTCTCAACCTTGTTCTGGAAAGTGTTATGGAAGCCATAAGAAAACCAGAAGCACACTATTTTATACTAATTCCCGATGATGAAGGTAAGCTCGTGGTGAGGGCTACCATCGGTGGTAAAGAAGAAATAATAATGGGATTCAGATTGCCCATAGGAAGAGGCCTATCCAGTTATGTTCTTAAAAGTGGTAAAGCTATATTTATAAATGATGTAACAAAAGATAAACGCTTTTATCCTACTCCCGGGGATCAGGTGGGATCTGCTATGGCTGTCCCTCTGGTTTTCAAAAACGAGATACTCGGTGTAGTGGTGATTGAATCTCCAGAGAAGGATGCTTTTTCTGCTGATGATTTTGAATTTATAAAACTTGTTTCTGCTACACTGGCTGGTGCCCTGAAGGTGGCAAAAATGGTTAAAATGATCAAAGATTTAGCTTTTTATGATTATTTGACGAAAGTTCATACTTTTGCCTATTTTGAAGAAAAGTTTCGTGAAATTAAGAAACTTGCAGAAAGAGAAGGGCTCAGATTTTCCATAGTATTTATGGATTTCGATAATTTGAAGCAGATTAATGATGGATTTGGACACTTTGTAGGGGATAGAGCACTGGAGAAGTTTGGGTTGTTTTTGAAAGAAAATCTACGTGAGAGCGATGTGGTGGCACGATATGGCGGTGATGAATTTGTTGCCATGCTTATTGGTGCTTCCGCGACAGAAGCTAAACAGGTAATGGAGCGGCTTAAACACCTGTTTAAGGAAGAGGTTTTGATTGTTAATGGCCATAAGTTAGAGTTAGATTTTTCTTATGGAATCAGTGAATATAAAGTGGATTCATCAGAGCTCCAGGACCTTATTAAAATTGCGGACAGTAGAATGTATATGATGAAAAGAAAATCTAAAGAGTCCTCAGATAATCAATAAGTTTTTCCATGTCTTCGGGTAAGTCCGTCTCAAAGGTGACTTGTGTACCCTTACCGGGGTGATAGAAACTCAGGATTTTTGCATGGAGTGCTTGCCTGTCAATAAGCTCTAAAATATGTTTAACCATTTGGTTGTATTTTGAAGGTACACTCCTAAATATTTTTCTTGTATCTCTACCCGAATAAACAGGATCCCCCACAACAGGGTGGTCAATATACTCCATGTGAACCCTTATCTGGTGTGTTCTTCCTGTCTCTAACTTCACTTCCAGCAAAGTGGCAATCTCTCCATATCTTTCTAAAACCTTATAATGAGTGATCGCTGACCTGGATTTAAAAAATGTTACAGCCATTCTAGTCCTGTCAATTGGATGCCTTCCAATTGGAGCTTCAATTGTGCCTTCGTCATTGGCGATCCTACCCCAAACTATAGCCCAGTAAATCCTGCGGGCTGTTTTCTCTTCCATTTGTCTTCCCAGGCTACGAAGAGCCCTCTCACTTTTTGCTACTACGAGTAAGCCTGTGGTGTCTTTATCCAGTCTGTGTACCACACCAGGTCTCGTTTTATCGGAAGTTTTGGGAAGATCTTTATATCTGGCAAGAAGTGCATTAATTAATGTTCCCGTAATGTTCCCCTTAGCAGGATGTACCACCATCCCTTTAGGTTTATTTATCACAATGATATCATTATCTTCATATATTACTGGGACTGGAAAGTCTTCTGCTATTACAGGGAGTTTTTCTTCTATTTCAAAACGCGCATATATTCTATCTCCTGCTTTAATCTTATAACCGGGCTTGGATGGTTTACCGTTTACGAGTATAACCCCTTCTTTTATTAGTTTCTCCACGCGTGACCGTGATACTCCTATTCCACTTACCACGAGATAGACATCCAGCCGGGTGCCTTCCATTTTCTGGGATACTATTCTCTCGAATACCTTTTCCATTGTAATATTTTAAAGTTTTTTGTTGGCATAAAAAACCGCCGCGACATATGTCGCGGCGGTCCTCCTGTACCTTCTTCCGACTGTTAGCTATTGACCTATAATTCTCAGATTAGCAATAGTCTGGACTTTAACGGTGACGATTGTACATTCCGTCTGGGATACACTTCCCAGCTCAATCGTACCATAATAATAGTCAGTTCCTCTAACTACTTTAAAAGAGTAAGTGCTATTTGTTGTTGCAAAATCATAGTGAGTGGTTGGATCTGAAATAATACCTCCCTGGGGAGCTGTTCTCGTTATGTAATTGACTCTCCATCCAGCGTCGGGTACTGATGTAGGCTTTCCGCTTTCAAATGTTGCATTTACCACCTGATCAGCAGAGGCAAGATACTGGAATGTTCCAGTAGAACCTGAAGAGCCATCTGTGAAATAAAAATCGACATTATCCGGGGCATTGGGATCCGCCATGGGATAGGTGGTTGCCGTCCAGTCCTGGGTGAAACCAAGACCAGAATTTCCCGCAGCATTTAATTCAGCGAGAGTTAATTGTGCAGTAGTGACCTTTGGTTCTGTGGATACCGTGACAGGATCAGACAGTGAATCCCCCAGGAAAGCATATAATTTATATGTTCCAACCTGGCCTTGGGGATTGTGAGTAAAAGTGTTTTCAGAAGGATCAAGGGTATCAAGTAATGTATTTTCAAAATAAAGAATATATCCATCAATGTTATCAACTGGTGCTTCCCAGGTAAGTACAACTGTGATACCTCCACTTCCTGCAGAGGCAGTAAAGTTAGCCGGTGTTATCTCTTTCCCTCCCGTTTCTTCTTCAGTACAGGAGGTAAGGATTAAACCCAATGAAAGCACAAAAATCGGCAAAATTTTCTTCATGATTATACCTCCTACCCTTTCTGAATCAAAAGCTTAACAGCTTTTTCCAGCTCTTTTACTTTCTTTTCCAGTGCAGCATTTTTGGCTTTTAATCTCTTTATATCATTTGCCATTTTTGCCACCCGGGCACGGGAAACTCCCTCCGCAGTGGCTTCACCCATAGCTTTGAGTTCATTTTCAAGAGAATCAACTTTAGCTTCAAGAGTATTAATTTTTTCTTCCATGGTGGATATTTTGGACACTGCTTCTTGGACGTTTTTAGGTGCTTGGCAGCTTGTTACAGTCAATAGGCCCACCATCATTAAAATAGCCCATACATACTTCATATTATACCTCCTCCTTTTAGAGTATTTATAAGGGGGGGCTATCGATTTGTCAAGTTGATTATAAAGTAAATTGACTGTACTTATAAGCCTCCGGATAATTTTAGACGGAGGATTATATGAAAAATTTTGCAGACTTGACATACCGAA
>QNDO01000086.1 GCA_003644895.1 Candidatus Hydrothermota bacterium
GAATATTATTAAAAAACTTAAAAGTTGTTACTCCATGCAGAATAGCTGAAGCAGAAGATATTCTGATAGAGGGAAGAAAAATAAAGGAACTGAGGCGCGATATAAATGAAAAGGAAGCAGATATTATTTTTGATCTTTCTGGTAAGATAGCGTCCCCGGGATTTGTAGATTTACATGTTCATGGTGCCATGAATCACGATTTCACCGAGGCAACCGAAGAATCCATACAGGAAATAGTTAAACATTTCCTGCGTCATGGTACCACAGGACTTCTGGCTACTCTATATACAAAACCCAAGGAAATGCTGATCCAAGACGTCAGAAATATAGTGAGATACATGGAATGGGGAGAAGCAGATAGGACTGTTATGGGCATCCATATTGAGGGTCCTTTTATAAATCCTGAAATGCACGGGGCTATGAGGAAAGATTATGTATGGAGGCCCTCTCTCGAGGACTGGTACTTATTACGGGATGCAGGCAGGAATTATATAAAGCTTATGACTATTGCACCAGAGGTGGAAGGTTCCATGGAAATAATCAGAGATGCATCCTTACACGGTATAGTTCCGTCACTGGGTCACTCAAAGGCTCCGTTTGATCTTATTGAAGAAGCAATTGATAATGGAATGGCACATGTAACACATATTTTTAACGCCATGGAGCCCTTACATCATAGAAAACCTGGGGTTTTGACAGCTGCTCTTTTAAGAGATGAATTGAAGGTACAACTTATCGGTGATGGGTTTCATATACATCCAGCGATAATAAAGCTACTTTACAAATTGAAAGGCCATACGGGTATTATTCTGATAACCGATGCCATCAGAGTTGCAGGTATGCCCGATGGTGAATATACTTTTTCAGGTCAGAGAGTTTTTATAAAAGAAGGGAAGGTGGTTCTGGAGGATGGTACCCTTGCCGGTTCCAGTCTTACCCTTGATAGGGCTGTGAAGAATATGGTGAAATTATGTGACATACCTCTCACTCATGCGGTGAGGATGGCGTCATTAAATCCTATTAGAGTTCTGGGTAAAGAGCATAGAAAGGGAATTCTGGCTGTCGGGAAAGATGCGGATATTGTCATCATGGATGAAGACTTTAATGTTCTTATGACCATTCAGGAAGGGAATGTAAGATTCAATGCTCTCGAAGGGTGATAGTATCACCCGGTTTTATTATACCACCTTTAATAACTTTTGCAAAAACTCCTTCTTTAGGCATTACACATTTTCCTGTAATTCTCATAATATTGCATGCTGTGTGACATTTCTTACCAATCTGAGTGATCTCAAGAACAACGCCTCGATTTGTTATGATACGCTGACCGACTCTGAAATCCTCTGGCTTAATGTTCTCACTTAGGGTAATATTTTCTGCAAAATCCCCTGGATTCACATCAAGTCCAAGAGCCCTTATCTTCTGTATACTTTTCATTGATAGGAGAGAAACCTGCCTCTGACTTCCCTGATGTGCATCTCCCTTAACCCCGATATCTTTTATAAGGATGATCCCTCTCACAGGGGTTTTAGGAGTCCCCTTCTTTACACTTATGTTCACAGAGATAACATAAGCATTCCTCGTTTTCCTCATGATTCAATTTTAAGCCAGCCTTCAAGTATTTAAAACTTTTCTTTACTCTTTATCAGTTTGATTTTAAAATATCCGTATGTTCGATGAGATTTTCTACATAAATCCAGAATATCATAAAGCCCTTGATGATATCGAGTCCATGTATTACAACGGCCTTGACATTTCTTTTATACTTCTTGAAATGAAAAGATATGTTGAAAAAAATGCATTTTCTCCCGGAGAAAAAGAAGGGCTTATGCAATATCTTATTATGTTTTTGAGAAAGTTCCTCAAGGATGAAGGAGATAATGAGTCTTTGAGGATACTGGATAGTATCCTTGATTCTATAGAAAATTATGATGAACTGGAGGAAATATATCAAGAAGATTTTGGCAAGCAGGAAGAATCAGATTAAAAAGGAGGTGTAAATGATCTGGATTTACCTTATTATTACCCTACTGGGTAATGCTCCTCCTCGGGTATTTGATGTCCCCAATGACGGCGGAAATGCTTTGAGGGTGGAATGGCAGTTACCACCTGATAGCTTAGGGAAAGTAGACTCTATGCTGATTTTGAGAAAAACACTGCCCGAAGGGAAAGTGGACACTGTAGCGAAGGCTTTTACCAATCACCCTGAATTTGTTGATGAGGGAGTAAATTATAAAAAGGCTTACCGATACAGCATATTATATTTCATTGGGCCCGTTCAAATTCAGAGTAAATGGTCCTCTCCGGCAAAGCCTATTGCCAGCTGGATAGATACCCGAAAGATACCTCTCTTTATCCTGATGATACTGTACACCACGATTTTACTGGTCTATATCTTCACTGCCCGTAAAGGTAGAGAGTTGTATTTGAGACCCATTGCAGGACTTGAAGCAGTGGACGAAGCTGTAGGTAGAGCTACGGAAATGGGGCGACCAATTGTTTATATTCCAGGGCTTTCCACTATTTCTGATGTTGCTACCATTGCAGCGCTCAACATCCTTGCACACATAACCAAGAAGGCAGGGGAATACGAAACCAAAATTATTGTTCCTGTCAGAAATCCGGTAGTTTATACAATTGCCCGGGAGGTTGTAAAGGAAGCTTATTATACCATTGGAAGACCTGATCTGTTTGATCCAGGTCAGGTATACTTTGCTACAGATAGCCAGTTTGGTTACGCTGCTCATGTCTCAGCATTGATGGCCAGAGAAAAAAGTGCAACCAACTTCTTCATGGGAATGTTCTGGGCTGAATCTCTTATTCTGGCAGAGACTGGGGCCTCCACAGGAGCCATTCAGGTTGCAGGGACAGATGCTGTCACTCAATTACCTTTCTTTGTGGTAACATGTGATTACACTCTTATTGGTGAGGAATTATATGCAGCCAGTGCATATCTTTCCAAAGAGCCTCTTTTGACTGCCTCAATTAAAGGACAGGACCAGATGAAATTGTTGATTATGGTAGCCATGATTTTACTTTCCCTTCTGAGTGTATTCGGTGTGAACATAACCCTTGGGTTATTTTAAAGGAGGTTAGAAAGTGTTACAGAGAAGAATACCACTTGTCATAGTTTTTATAACAGGTGTATTGATGAGTATCCAATATTTTATCCCTCATCCTGTATCTCAGTCTGCTTATAATATTGCACTTACGTGGTTCAGAGGGGTGGCTTCAATGGCATATGCCATAGCAGTTATCAGTTTTGTGAGGCATCATTCAAGGCGCCTGAAACAGCCCCAGAATAGCTTTTACAGTGCAGTTGCACTTGCAGCCTTCCTTTTTATGTGCATTGTGGGATTTGGGTTCGGGATAGGAGAAGGCACCATATTTGCCAAGATGTATCTGAATGTTCAGGTTCCCCTCCAGGCGACTACATTTTCACTCCTTGCTTTTTATATGGCATCTGCTGCATACCGAGCTTTCAGGGTGAAGGGACTTGAAGCTACCTTACTTCTTATAACTGCTTTTATTGTGATGTTTGGTGTTACCACCATTGGTAATTATATTCCATTTATTCCAAAACTTACAGAGTGGCTTATGGCAGTTCCTAATCTTGCATCCAAAAGAGGGATACTCATAGGCGTTGGACTTGGTATGATTTCGACATCCCTGAAAATAATACTGGGTATTGAAAGAAACTGGCTGGGAGGATAAGATGAGAGACTTTCTGATTAAATTGAGCAAGATTGAAAGAAGATATATTTATTTGGCTCTCTTTCTTGCATTGACATTACCCCTGATTTTTCCACCAAATTTTCCGCAAAAAATGTCTCCAACAGTCAAATCTGTGTTTGAATTTATAGATACCTTGCCTCCAGGTTCTCATGTGTTGCTTTCTGCAGATTATGACGCATCCGTTTTACCTGAAGTTGACCCTATGTACAGAGCGGTACTTAAACACTGTATTCTTAGAGGTGTGATTCCTATTGGTATGACTCTCTATCCTCAGGGTGCAGTTCTTGCTCTGGATGCCTTCAAGGAGGCAGAGGAGTATCTCGGAGCTAGGAGGGACACGGACTATGTGTTCTTGGGGTATCAGGCGGGCTTTCAGGCTGTTATTCTCGGCATCGGGGAGAATATCAAGAATGTTTTCCCGAAAGATTATTTTGGAACACCAATTGATTCAATACCTGCTATGAGAGGAGTTAATAATTATAAGGATATTGCTCTGGTCATAAGTTTCTCCGGTTCTTCAGTCCCGGTAACCTGGGTTATATATGCATATTCCAAATACCACCAAAAAGTTGCTGCGGCAGTGACAGCAGTTAGTGCAGCTGATTTTTATCCCTACATACAGACAGGACAGTTTGTGGGAATGCTCGCCGGTATGAAAGGAGCTGCAGAATACGAATACGCGGTGCGTAAGATAATGAAAGACGAGGGGATTGAGAAATTGCCTCCAGCAAAAGCTGTTAAGGGAATGGATGCCAATTCAATAGGCCATCTTTTAATAATGCTCTTTATAATAATCGGAAACTTGGGTTATTTTGCTGCTAAAAGGAGGAAATAAAATGCATATTTCAACAGATCCTTGGGTATGGGTTGCTGCCATTTTGACACTGGCAATCTTTACTTTTCTTTATAAAGACAATCCTTTGTTTAAATTTGCAGAACATCTTTTTGTTGGAGTAGCCACTGGATATGGACTTGTTATTATCTATTTCAATGCTTTTAAGCCAAATCTATACCAGCCTCTTTTTGTTGAGCATAATCTTCTGTATATTATTCCTTTCTTCTTTGGCATCCTTTATTTCTCTGCTGCAATACCCAAGTTTTCTTATATGATGAGATGGCCAATTGCGCTTCTTCTAGGCATAGGTTCAGGTTTGAGTATCCCCTTATCATTTCAGACTTACATAGTGGAGCATACAAAAAGCACCATTCTGCGTTTCCCTTATCCCAATGCTGCCCTTTTCATAAATGCCTTGATACTTTTCATTGGAGTGCTCACAGTTCTCATCTACTTCTACTTCTCGTATCCTCACAAAGGTGCCATAGGCACCATTTCCAGAATTGGTATCATATTTATTATGATTGGTTTTGGTGCTTCCTTTGGTTATACGGTTATGGCGAGATTTTCACTTCTTGTGGGAAGAATTCAATTTTTACTGGGACAGTGGCTTGGAATTCACACTGTGATGTGAATGGAGTTATATTCTTCTGAAACCTTTACCGAGGACCTCACGGATGTGTGAGACTGTCATAAATGCCGTGGGGTCCTCCTCTTTTATTATATTCCTCAATTTTATCATTTCACGGGGTCTTTTAAGTATTATCCACAGCATATCCCTTTTTTCTCCGGTATATGCCCCTGTAACCTCAAGAATTGTTACTCCTCTGTTTAACTCTTTAATGATTCTTTCTGCAATTTTCTTCCCTTTAATTGTTATGACGATTACCTTAAAGGATGTACTGATACCTTCCAGGACATAGTCGATTGTGGTTGTATTCACAATAACAGCCAAAAGAGAATACATGCCGATTATTTTTCCAAAGGAGATGGCTGCGAAGAGAGTAACAAGAAAATCCACAAAGAGCAGTGTTTTCCCAACATCAATTCCAGTAAATTTTGTTAGAATCATGGCAATTATGTCTGTCCCTCCTGTTGAAGCATCTCTCGAGAGAACCATAGCTATTCCTATCCCCGTGAGAAAATCACCAAAGAGGACAGCAAGGAGCAGATCCTGTACTGCCCATGAATTGGGAATGATCTGAGCTAAACCATCCACGAAAACAGATAATATTACAGTGGCATATATACTCTTGAGGCCGAAACTTCTTCCCAGTATCAGAAAAGCCATAATAAAAAGTATAACATTTATTGCCAGCATGGTAGCACCAATGGGGACCTTTATGAGGTAGTGAAGAATTATTGCAATTCCACTGACTCCACCTGCTGCAATTTTATTTGGAGCAAGAAAGAGGTTTATACCCAGTGCAGTTAAAAGACTTCCTACAGTTATCACAGAAACATCTGCGAAATTTATTTTTACACCTCTCTTAATTAACTTTTTTAAGCTTCGCATACTCCAATACCAGGATTTTTATGCCATGATAATCAAAATGTACTTTTGCTTTACCTTCATAAACCTCAAGGACCTTGCCCCGGCCAAAGAGGGAGTGCATTACTATATCCCCTGGAGCCAGCGTTTCCTCATCCCTTTTAGGGATCATTTCACAATACTTATTTTCATACCTCAACTTCTCCAATCCTCTTCCTAGTTGTACCACAACATCTTCAGGTAATTCCTCTATAAATCGTGAAGGAGTTAGATATCTTTCTCCCTTGAAATATCTCAATCTCGAATAGGTAATATAAACCTCCTCCTTAGCTCTTGTAAGGGCCACATGAAATAATCTTCTCTCCTCCTCAATTTCATTGGGATCTCCCATTGATCTAATATGGGGTAATACCCCTTCC
>QNDO01000087.1 GCA_003644895.1 Candidatus Hydrothermota bacterium
ATATAAGTCTGGTGAATTTGATAGAATACGCCCTCAAGCATCAAATTTAAGACTTCTTAATATTTCATTTTTTATATTTTTCAGATAATTAACAGTTTGTATTCCGTACTGCATAACCGGAAAAACAGAACAATTGGTGAGAATAGGATCCTTTATTTTATACTCTTTAATTGCCCCTTCTCCCAGCGGAGTCCTGGGAATTGGAGAATATTCAGATAGCATAACTCTTATATTGTATTCTTTCAGAATCTCTAATCCAGAAATAACCTCCTCAGGTGGCTGATTAGGCAATCCCATTAGCAAGTACGCTGTAATCTGATCATTTTTGAAACCTGCTTTTTTCAAGCTTATGATCGCTTTTTTAAATTCCTCCAGAGTGAGTTTACCTCCAGTCTCTTTAAGCCTTTCAGGATTTGTTGTCTCCACACCAAGATAGATGGTTTCAAATCCCATTTCCTTAAGAAGTCCAGCAACTTTTTCATCTATGTATCTCACATGAAGTGCATTGGGAGTATGGAATCTTATTTTTCCGGTGATTTTTTTATCATCCAGCAAATCCTTGAGCAGCTTTAAATTCTTCTTTGCATTAACAAGAAGGGCATCATCGTAGAAAACAAAATCTCTAACCCCTTGCCGGTAATACCATTGTTCAATGTAGTCTGCCAGAGCTCTTACATCAGCAAACCTTATTTCTGGTTTTAAAAGATATGATGCACAGTAGGAACATCTATAAGGGCAACCCTCTACAAGTCTGATGGCTACATAATCAATCTTCTCATAGACAGAATAATCAGGGAAATCGTTGGTCTCTATATTTAATTCAAGGCCGAACTTCTTGAGAGAACTAAAATCATCCCTTATCACAACTATGTCTGCCCCAAGAGTTTTATAAAAATCAGGCATGAGAGTGGCTGCTACGCCTCCCACTACAATTCGGGTACGAGGCCACATTTTTCTTGCAAAATCTATGATTTCTTTCACCCCAATGTACCAGTATGTCATTCCCGTAGTAATAAACACAAAGTCAAAATGCTCGCCTGAAACATCTTCTTTCAAATATTCAAGAGGAAGGCCAAAACGTCTGAATTTTCTTGGAACAAAACTAAGAATTTCTGGTTTTTCCACCTCCACGGAATAGAATTTACCACGGCCGTATTTATCGACCTTTGGTGTCCAGATTTTTAATAATCTTCTGTCATATTTATAGAGAAAATCAAAAAAATAAAAGGGAATATTCTGTTCTCTCAGTTTTGCTGCAATTCTGAGCAATCCGAAGGGCTTCAGCCAAAAATCATGAAGTGCAAAATCGTAGACAGGAGGATTTACCAGCAAAATCTTCATTTTTCAATTATAGCTCAGGGAGAGAGTTCAGACAATGAGGCGGACAGCTTTACGCGCTACAACAATTCCATTGCAACGATATTATGGACTATTCTCCTGAAACGGCTGAATTCCTCTTTGTTGGTATCCTCAGGATGAACTCTGTTGGTAAGAAGAATTACAATGATCTCATTTTTTAAATCAATCAGCAATGATGTGCCCGTATAACCCGTATGGCAGAGAGAATTTTCGTCAAAATAACTCCCGAAATGCTTATTTGTTTCAGTCTTAATGGCGAACCCGAGACCTCTATCTTCAATCCATCTTCTGGCCATCATCTTAATGGTTTCAGGACGAAGTATCTGTTTATCTCCAAATGCCCCCGAATTCAGAATCATTAGAGCAAATTTATGAATATCCTCTGCAGTGGAAAACAACCCTGCATTGCCACTTATACCACCAAGCTTCCTTGCAGCCGGGTCATGTATAACCCCTTTTAAAATCTGATCTCCTATCTTCTCTGTGGAGGCAATTCTATTCCTTTGCGATGCCGGCGGCATAAAAAAAGTATCCGTCATTCCCAGTGGTTCAAAAATATGTTTCCTCGTAAATTCACTCAAATTCTCACCAGTAATCTTTTCCACTATAAATCCGAGAAATATGTAATTTATACAACTGTATACTACCTGTTTGCCTCTTTCATAGGCCTTCTGGATCCTGAATAATTTATCAATATAGGCTTCCCTGGTCTCTTGACCTGGCTGAAGATAGGGAGGAAAACCCGAAGAATGCGTCAATAGATCCAAGATTCTTATCTCCCCTTTCCAGTTATTTTTAAGTTCTGGAAAGAAATATCCAAGATCATCCTCCAGTGTTAATTCGCCATCCTCAATAAGCTTGAGGATAGAAGGAGCCGTTGCTATTACTTTTGTCAGCGATGCCAGGTCAAAAATTGTATCTTTGGTCATACTCACTTTTTCAGGAAGTAGAGAACGTAGGCCTGATGCCTCAAAAAATAGAATCTCGCCTTTATGAGCAACAAGACTTACAATGCCGGGAAAAATCTTACCTGTATGTTCCTGAATTACCTTACGAAGTTTTTTCATAAAAAAATTATAACGTCAAATTTCTCGGAAAATTATCTTCTTCTTTCACCCATTCGTGCTTCACTTACAATATAAAAAGTATCACCCCTATATTCAATCTTTCTAAGTTTTCCCTCCTTAATGAGCCTATCAATAATTTCCTCAAAATTTTCTTCACCATAACGTTGGAGTGTATCTCTTATCTGGGATCTTCTCATAGGATGTCTCCTCGTAATCGAGAGGATGGCGTCTTCCAAATTTGAAAACCCCCTGGTATCAAAGCTCCCCACTTCCTTCCTGGCGATAATGAAAACGTCACCCAGTATAGAGTGAGCTCTTACAAGAGCTTCCTCATCAGGAATCTCAACCCACTTCTCTGCTGGTGGTCTTATAGGAACATTTATATAAATTCTATCAGGCCTTATTTTCTCGAGAGCTTCTTTTATAGCTAACAACTCTTTCTCCGTGTCATTGATACCTCTTACCAGCATAATCTCCACCCACAGCTGTCCCTTGAAAATATTCCTGAATTGAACCATCCCTTGTATTATGTTCTCTATATCTAAATCTCTATGAGGCCTGTTCAGCCGTCTGAATGTATGTTCTTTTGCAGCGTCAAGAGAAGGCATCACCACTTCTGCAGGTAATAGCTCCTCTCTCACATCCTCTCGGTAAAGTAATGCGCCGTTGGTAATCACAGCCACGGGTAAGCTCGCAATCTTTTTAACCTCCTTTATCAACCAGCCCAGAGATTTATATAATGTGGGTTCACCTTCTCCAACAAAGGTAATATAGTCAATATCTCCTTCATGAATCTTGATGGCCTGTTTAATTTCCGATAATATCTCTTCCTTAGAGAAAAAATCTCTCCTCTCATTTATGAGATGGGCTGTCCTTCCTAATTGACAGTATACACATGAATAGTTACATGTTTTAAAAGGAATAGGATTTACCCCAAGCGAGCGTCCAAGACGCCTGGAGGGAACAGGCCCGTAAACATATTTAAATTTCATATTTGAGCTCTCGTAGAGGTTCGTTCTCCAATTTGTAAATATAGAAATATTCAACATCTCCGAAATGTCCAAATCTCACAGTTTCCCCATCGTCAGTGGCAACAGCTATTCTCACTCCCATATCCTCTCCTCACAGAATTTTTTATACTCAGGCAACCCCGTTACATACTCATTCAATTCCTTATTCGACATTCCTTTTATAAAATCAATTATTTCATCGAGTAATTTTTCAACTTTTTCATCCAGATTCACTTTTCTAAAGGATACTACTTTAAAATAACCTCTTACAGGGTTACCCTGCTCATCCTTAATTTCTATTCTCTTAACACCGGGAGTCTGCTCCAGATAGTGCCTAAAGTCCTCTATGTAAAAAACAAAGGGGGATAATATATACCTCAATGAGGTTAACTTCTGGCCCTTTGTCTTCCAATAGCTCAGATCGAGTAGAAAAAGGATCCTGCTGAGCCTAAAGGGTGTCCCCTCCCCCAACCTTTCAATAGTATAATAAATAAGGTCCTCTTCTTTTACCGACATATTTTATTTTATCTTTGACAATGCGTTCATTGCTGCAACTACCACTGGATATACGGTGGGTGCAGGGGTTAACCAAGGGTGCGTAGCCATTTGAAGAGTCTCAAGTTCAACTGCCTGAACCCTTTTTTGTATTGCAAGTCCTATAATATTAATTACTTCACCTGCAGATGGACCTCCAAGTACCTGTCCTCCAAGAATGGTTCCAGAACATTTAGAAAATATTAGCTTAACCATAACCTGATTTGCCCCAGGAAGTGCCCCGGGATGCTTATCAACACCCCTTGCCACACCAGTTATTACTTCAAATCCCTCTTCTTTAGCTCTCTTTTCTATCAAACCTGCTGATCCAAGGGCTAAATCACCAACTTTAGTCGAGAATACAGCGATTGTACCTCTGTTTTCTCTTACCACTTTTAATTCGTATAGATTGGAGCCAGCAATTCTTGCTTCTGAAGTAGCAATGGATGCAAGCATTACAGGAATATGTTTTCTAGTAAAGAAGCATCTTTTTTCAGCACAGTCACCAATAGCAAATATGTCAGGGTCAGAGGTTCTCATATATTCATCCACCCAGATACCTCCGCCCCTTCCTATGTATAAGCCTGCTTCCTCTGCAATTTTTGTTTTGGGTTTCGCACCGATAGCAAGTATTACAAGGTCCACTGGAAGGACTTCACCGTTAGATAGCTTCACCTGTTCAACCTTTTCTCCTCCTATGAATTCTTCGGCTTTTACACCAAGATGTAGTTTTATTCCCATATCTCTGAGTTTTTCCTCAACGGGTATGGACAACTCCTCATCGAAAGCACCGCTTAAACAGTGAGGCAGCATTTCTACTATGTGGATATTGAGACCCTCTATTTTGGATAGTTCATCTGCAAATTCTACTCCGATGAAACCACCACCAATTATAACTATATTCTTAGATTCATAAATTTTTCTCCTTAATTCTCTCAGAAATTCCAGATCTTTTTGAATTGTATATATGCCTTTCTTATCTACCCCTGGTATAGGGGGGACAATGGGTTCTGAACCTATAGCAAGTACTAATTTTTCATACTGTATCTCTTCTGCTGAGGCAAATTTAACTATTTTATTTTTTCTGTCAATGCTTACCAACTCGTCTATCATAAGGTCTATGTTGTTCGTTTCAAGGGGCTTATCCGGCATAATATTCTTGTCCACTGAATCCAGAGAGGAAAAAACATACGGAATACCACATGGAATAACCCCTTTTTCAACCTTCCTTACCAATATGACATTTTTATCTGGATAATATTTTTTTGCAGTTACAGCTGAAATGACACCCGCTGGTCCTCCTCCTATCACAACTATATCGTATTTTTTCATTATTTACCTCCTTTTTGTATAAAATTAAGATTAAGATTCAATTTTGATTTTAATGCTTCAGGGGTGAACTTGCAATGGGAAATATACTATTCTTTTTTGAGATATACCGTAGTAATTGGGAATGGAATCTCGATCCCCTCTTTTTTAAATCTTTTATGTAATCTTTTTATAAATTCATGCCTGATTAAAAATTGATCTGTATATTCCTTTGCCCTCATTATAACACTGAAATTTATACTAAAATCTCCAAAGGAAGAATATCTCACGAAAGGTTCAAATTCAGGAACACCGCCAGGAACTGTCTGCATGACCTCTTTGGCTACTTCAATAACAATTTTTTCCACCTTTTCCAAGTCACTATCGTAACTCACACCCACAGACACCAGTACACTCAACATTTTCTCTGGCATGTAGTAATTAGTGACAATGGAGGAAGCGAGTTTTGAATTTGGAATCACAACCAGATTATTGGGAAGCATCCTTATTGTGGTATTTCGCCAGCTTATATCCACCACATACCCCTCCTCCCCGGTCTCTAGTTTTATGAAGTCACCTGGTCTAACCTGCTTAGAAACCAGAATATGGATGCCTGCAAAGAGATTAGAAAGGGTGTCCTGCAAAGCAAGAGCTACAGCAAGACCACCAACACCTAAAGCTGTTAATAATGGAGAAATTGAAATGCCAATTGTCTGAAGTATAATTAGAAAGCCAATAATCAAAATAACCAGTCTGGTAATATTTCTGAAAATCGAAGTAGAAGGAAGGGTCTCAGAATACTTTGCAGTATAGGAGACTACAAATTCTCCCAGTACGTTGGCAAAAAAGATGGTCACTGAAAATAGAATTGCAACTGTCGTCATGCTCCACAGAGTGTTCCTGATGTTCTCAGGGATTGTGACCACCTGAAGGGCTATTAGGATACCTATGAGAATCCCCCAAAGGAGTACAACACCTTTTAATGCCCTTATTATAATGTCGTCAGCACTTACAGTTGTTTTCTTTGCAAGATGTTCCAGACGCACTAATAAAATTTTTTTGATAACGAGGGAAATAATAGTGGTGAATAAAACTATTCCCCCA
>QNDO01000088.1 GCA_003644895.1 Candidatus Hydrothermota bacterium
ACCCAGTGGCCGGCGGGATAAATGGCGATTCTTCTTTTCTTCTCTATAAATTTTCCTGTAAGAGCATCAACAATCTTAATGGAATCAATGGTGTTTCCCCAGAATTCAATCCTTACAACATATTCTTCATATGCAGGAATTATATCAACAACATCTCCTCTTACCCTGAAATTACCCCTTTTAAGGGCTACATCATTACGGGTGTATTGAAGTTCCACCAGTCTTTCAAGGACCTCGTCCCTTTTGATCAGCTGCCCCACCTCAAGGAGAAGATAAAGTTTACGTACTTCACCTGGGTCTCCCAGACCATAAATTGCTGAAACCGAGGCTACAATTATTACATCATCGCGTTCTAATAAAGCAGAAGTTGCTCTAAGCCTTAACCTTTCAATATCTTCGTTAATTGTAGCTTCTTTCTCTATATAGGTATCTGTTTCCGGGATGTATGCCTCGGGCTGATAATAATCATAATAGGAGATAAAATACTCTACAGCATTGTGGGGGAAAAACTGTTTGAGTTCACCATACAATTGAGCAGCAAGGGTTTTATTATGTGAAATAACAAGGGTGGGTTTACCTATTCTGGCAATAACGTTGGCCATGGTGAAGGTTTTTCCTGAACCTGTAACACCCAGAAGAACCTGATATTTAATTCCTTTCCTCAGATTCTCAACTAATTGTTCAATGGCCTTGGGCTGATCACCCTTGGGCTCAAATGGTGCAATTAGCTTAAACTCTGCCATGTGACTATTTTAAACCTTAAGACTATGCTGTTCAATGCGTTCAAAATCATTGAATTGGCTGAATTTCTCGTTTAGAATTATAAGCAAAACTGGAGGGTGTAATGTTTACCAATTTTTTACTGATTACACTTATTTCTGCTTCTGGAATAGTAAAACTTGATAGAGATGGTTTCCCGAACAGAAAAATACCTTATGTTGAAAAATATTTGGAAAAACAACGCATAATTAAAAAGAAGATGAGACCCTTTGAGGCCCTTTACAGATATACCAATTATCCCCCTGTGGAACGACTCAAGACTTTGAAGGATGGAAAGCAGCAGATAGTTTATAGAGTCCTTGCACTAAGAGTCAATTTTACCAAAGAGGATCCCGATGATCCCAGAACTACCGGGGATGGCACCATGATGACACACGATAATGGTGAATCCCCCATCCTTGGCTTTGATTGCAATGGAGAACCTTACTATAACCCATACTATGATCCTCCACATGATTGGCAGTATTTCAATAATATGATGCAGGCACTTGCATCATATTATTATGTTGCAACCTATGGTAAAGTGAGAATAGAATGGGTGGTAAAGCCCGATTCTGGTCTTCCTCCATATGAATTACCGCATAAAATGTGTTATTACGGGGACCCGGATAATATGGAACTAGGACTTGTAACCCTTGTGAGAGATGCATTCAGGGCAGCAGATGAGGATCCCACAATAGATTTTGACGACTTGGATAACAACGGGGTAAAGGATCACCTTGAAGGAGTGTATGATCGGTATATTATTTTCCATGCTGGAAGTGCCTGGCAGACTGATTTTGGCGATACTCCTTGTGACCTTGCTGCAGTCACTGTTCCAGCAGGGGCTCTGGAATATTATCTTGGTAATAGTTTCCTGATCCTGAACGAAGGAAGAGACACCGTTTTTGACGCTTGCATCCTTCCTGAAACCATGTCTCAAGACGGCATGGAAATAAAACTTCAGGGCACACTACTCCATGAGTCAGGTCACAATTTGTTCATGTTGCCAGACCTTTATGACACGGAATACAACGGCGCAGGGATAGGGGCTTGGGGTATTATGACCACGGGTCCCTATCTTGAGGCAGAGGGTATTCCCTCTGGTTTGATTCCACCCCTTCCAAATGCATGGGAAAGATTATGGATTGATTGGTTCTTAAAATATGAATTTGGTGAAGGTTTTATAGATTCAAGGATTTTAAAAGAAGTTAAGGCATTTAATGAAATCACAGATATAGAGATTCACCCTCTACAGGTGCCTGTGGATTCATTTGTGTTGCATAAAAATGGAAACTTATATTATATTTCGGCTAATTTTCTTGAAGATCCTTATTCCAAAATCAGAATGATAAAAATTCCTGTGAATCACCATGAGTATTTCCTTCTCCAGAATGAGCTTATTAATTCTCCATTAAATGACACAGTTATTTGTGGTGATACAGTACAGGTTACAGGTAAATGGAAAGAAGGCGTGGTTGTTGACTTTAAAGGGGAAAATGACTATCTTTTACCGGGAAGTGGACTTCTTATCTGGCACATTGATAATGAAATTTACTGGAAAAACTATGCCTATAATGAAGTAAATGCAGTACGTCCCATGGCTGTTGATCTTGAAGAAGCCGACCATGTTCAGGATTTTGAAAAATGGACAGAAACTTATCCATACTCCTATACATGGTTTGGCTCACCTTATGATCCCTTCTTCCATGGTAACAATAATGTGTTTTCTGTATTTACCTCTCCTGCTTCTACTGACAATAGTGGGGCACAAACCGGTATAAGCATCTATGATATTTCAAAGCCTGGAGAAACAATCACTCTGAAGATTACTAGACAGGAAAGTTTTGGTCAATTTCCTGTGGCGATTGGTAGAAAAACTGTGGATTCGACCTTGAATTACAAAATTTACCATATGCCAGTTAAGGGTTATGTAGAAACGGATATAAGTGGCCATAGTATCATTACTCTCCAAGAAATAGAGATTGATAGTGTGGACCTCCTTACACTGGATACCGTCCAGCTTGACACCATAGTACTTATTTCTGTATTGGATTCTTCTGCTCAAATTTTATATTCAGATACATTAAGAGATAGAGAAATTAACTCCCCACCAGCCTGTGGAGATGTGGATGGGGATGGCATCGATGAAATGGTATTTGCCACCTCTATGAGAGAGATTCATGTATATAAACTCCAGGATGCAGATTCTGATAGTTTGCTTGACAGGGTGGGAACATATACACTTCCCGAAGAGATATACTCCACCCCTGTAATTTTAAACTTCCCCGATTCTACTTTCATCGGTATAGGTGCTGAAGATGGATATTATTACTTGCTCCGACTTGATGGTTCGCATAAATTCAAATTCTATACCGGTGCCCCTGCCAGAAATCTCGCAGCTTCTTTTGGGAGCTTATTATACTATCAATCTCTGGATGGCAGAATTTTCGAAGTAACAGAGGATGCAGAGGTTTACACCTTCGGTGAAGAATATGTAGTCCCTAACGAATTCTCACTATCCCTTGCAGATATCAATAACAGTGGGGAACCGGAGATTATCACTTCTTCATCCCGGGGCAAATTACTCATATACAATGCTTCTGGAAGTAAAATTAGAGAAAGAGATATAGAGGGTATTCCTAGGGGTAATGTGGCTATAGGAGATATTGACGGAGACGGATTCCTAGATCTTGTATTTAAAGCTGAAAATAAATTATACGCCTTTACGAGAGAGGCAGGACTTATCTCTGGATACCCGCTAACCATAACCTCAGACACATCAAAATTCATCTCCACACCTATTATCGCTGATATTGATAACGATGGCAAAGGAGAAATCCTTCTTGCAGTTGATTCTTCGGGCATAGAGAGTTTTGATGACCAAGGGGAACAAGAGGAAAAATATCCCTTTGCAGTCTCCACAAGGATCAACTCTTATCCTGTAATAAGGGACCTAAATGGTGATGGAAAATTTGAACTTCTGTACCTCACGTCTCACGGAGATTTATATGCATGGGAAATTCAAGGATCCAAGGTATTCTGGAATGGTTACGGAAATGGGCCTGAGCATAATGCTGTGTATAAAGCAATTCCCCTCACCGAAACTTTTGTGAGTGGTGTCTCCTTGCTTTATCTGTACCCCAATCCGGTAAAAAGTACAAAAGCTACCCTCAGATTTAAGACAGGTGATGCAGGTACTGTAAGGATAAAAATTTATAATTTTGCTGGACATAAACTGAAAGAATTTAATTTCAGTTTTAATGGGAAAGTTGTTGAAGAAAAGGAAATAAATCTGGATGGATTTGGTCCTGACGTATATACCATGGTTTGTGATTTTAACATTGGCAACCAGAAAATCAAAAAAATTATAAGATTTGCGGTAATGAGGTAAATAATGATGGAAATAAAAAAAGTAGGATTGATAACTTCCGGTGGAGATGCCCCAGGAATGAATGCCTGTCTAAGATTTTTGATAAAGGGGCTTATAGATAGAGGTATTACAGTATATGGAATAAAAAGAGGCTATAAAGGACTTGTGGAAAAAAATTATTCCATACTCACTAAAAGAGACGCCGGAGGGATCATTCAAAAGGGTGGTACAATTCTCGGCACAGCAAGATTTCCAGAATTTAAAAATAAAGAAATTTTGGAAATTGCTGTGAGAAACCTGGAGGAATTAAATATTGATCTTCTTTTTGTCATTGGTGGCGAGGGCTCAATGAAAGGAGCTTATGCACTGCATGAAAGAGGAGTGAAGATAATTGCAATACCTGCATCAATTGATAACGATATCTACGGCACAGATGAATCCATTGGGACAGATACAGCATTAAACGCAATAGTCCGTTCAATTGATGTTATCAAGGACACTGCTTCAGCTCATGACAGGGCCTTTATCATCGAAGTAATGGGGCACACATCTGGTTTCCTAGCACTTTATTCCTCCATAGCCGTTGGTGCAGAAGCAGTCTTTATACCGGAATACGATACAGATGTGGACGAGGTGGTAAGGCGATTAAACCAGCGCTTTGACGAAGGGAGAACCAATTCTATAATAGTAGTGGCAGAGGGTAAGGCATCCGGATACGATATCAAACAACTTATGCAGGAAAAAGGAGTAAAATATGAACTCAGGGTTACTGTTCTGGGACATCTTCAGCGAGGTGGAGCACCAACCTTTAGGGATAGAAAATTATCCTTTGATTTTGCGACTTACGCCATGGAACTTATGGGTAAAGGCATTCACGGAGTGATGGTTGCAAAGCAGAAGGGAAACATAACCCATATAAATTTAAAAGATGTGATAACAAACAAAAAACATCTTGAAAAAAGGATTCTTAAAATTGTGGAAACACTAAAATGGGAGGATTAAAATGGCTCTTGTAACAATGAAGGAAATCCTTGAGGATGCAGGTAAAAGGTCTTACGGTGTAGGGGCCTTTAATATAAATAACCTTGAATTTCTGCAGGCAATAATTGAAGCGGCAGAAGAGGAAAATTCACCGGTTATTATTGCAATATCCGAAGGAGCAATGAAATATGGCTGGGTAGAGCTTCTTTCAACCATGGTGAAAACAGCAGCTATGAATACAAAGGTCCCTGTGGCGCTGCATCTTGACCATGGCAAAAATTTCGATAAGATACTCACAGCGATAAGATATGGCTTCACATCCATAATGATTGATGCATCGGATAAATCCTATGAAGAAAATGTCAAACTCACCAAAGAGGTTGTTAAAGTGGCTCATCCTCTTGGAATCACTGTAGAAGCGGAATTGGGGAGACTTCTGGGTAAAGAGGACGAGGTGGAAAGCGATGTGGCCATCTATACAGATCCTGATGACGCTAAAAGATTTGTGGATGAAACTGAAATAGACGCTCTGGCTGTGGCGGTGGGAACATCACATGGGGCATACAAATTTAAAGGAGAAGCAAAACTCGATATAGAAAGAATTAAAAAAATAAATTCATTAACAGGCGTGCCTCTTGTACTGCATGGGGCCTCAGGGGTCCCACACGAACTTGTTGAGGAGGCCCAGAAATACGGTGCAGTACTGAAAGGTGCCAAAGGTGTTCCCAACGAGGAAATAAAAAAGGCTATAGAGGCAGGCATTAGAAAAATCAATATAGACACAGATCTCCGAATCTCTTTCTTACTTGGTGTTAGAAAATATCTCAGCGAACATCCAGAAATATTTGATCCAAGAAAATATCTGGGGGAAGGAAGAGCCCAGGTAAAGGAGACGGTGAAAAAGAAAATGCAACTGTTTGGTTCTTCAGGAAAAGCTTGAGGAGAAGGAGGTGGTACCATGCGAATCGCTGTGCTGACTGGAGGGGGAGATGCTCAGGGTTTAAATGCAGCTATTGAGGGAATTGTGTATCGAGCTACAAAAAGTGGGCACAAGGTTTTTGGATTGATAGATGGGTGGAAAGGCCTTCTGGATGAAAAATTCTACGAACTTACAAAAGAAAAGGTAAGAAATACTTACTTTGTCGGTGGAACCATAATTGGAACATCAAGAACCAATCCCTGTAAAGACGAAGCCACGGCTGAAAAAGC
>QNDO01000089.1 GCA_003644895.1 Candidatus Hydrothermota bacterium
CCTCAATCCTGTTGTTAAATTTGACGATGAGGGTAACTTCGGAATTGTGGAGCCCAATATTTTAAGATTGAGGGTCTTCACACAGGAAGGCGATCTTATCCTGGATTATGGATACAGCGAAAATATTTTTATAAGCGAACCCTATTACACCTTTGATATAAGGGAAAAGAAGGCTGTTTTTGCCTTTAGAGAGCGGGAAGGTGTAAGCAAGTTGCTCTTCTTTGATGGTAATAATAAGATTGTGGACATTTCCCCTGGAGATGTTTATCCAAGAAAGGCCTGGATTTCTCCCAAAGGTGAGCTATGGCTTAGGTTTTACTCTGTGAAAGACAACAGGGTAACGCATGACTTTGTTGCTGTCTATTCTGCTAGCGGGAAACTGATTAAACAATTTGGAATCCCCCGCGTCATTTACACGGATTTTACCTTCCAGGGAGTAATCCTTGCCTCAAAGCATACTGTTTACTACCTTGAGAAAATGGAAATTAAGAAAAAGCAGAAATTCAAGGAGTTAATTATAAATGTGAAATCCATGGGAGAAAAAACCTATATTCTAACAGGGACTCCGGTATTTAAAGAAGGGAAATATACTTACACAGGTTTGAGGATTTACGAACTCGGGAAGCCAGAAAGTCCTGTTTTAATAAGTCAAGAGGCATCCTCTCACCCGGGTATGCTGGAGATAAACGGTGTTGGAGGACTCTATATTCCAGAGAAGGGATTATTTCTCAAGATGGAGGATTTGAAATGAGTACTCTCCTCGTCTTCTTCCTTTTGAGCTATCCCTGGCCCCTCGCTCCCCAAAATGAGCAACATTCTGTATCTGGTACCTTTGGAGAGTACCGTTCGGGCCCTCCACCTCATTTCCACGATGGAACAGATATACCAGGGACAGGAGGAACAGCAGTATATGCTGTGGCTTCTGGTGAGGTCCTGTGGCTCCAGGAGACTGGATATTCCAGCGGGGTAAGGGTGGGGAGATTTGCATATGTACATGTTACACCAAGGGCTGATCTTTCCCTTGGAGATTATGTTAGCCAGGGAGAACTTGTTGGCTATACAAATTATGCAAACCATGTCCATTTCAAAGATGGAGGAGGAGCGTCAAGCTATGCCACAAGAAATGCCCTCCTTCCCGTGGATGGACTTGAGCCCTTTGAAGATAATTATCACACTGGGGTTCTTGGTATATGGTATTTCAGAGACAATACTTCGGATCAAATACCTTCGAATTCCTTAACCGGTATTGTGGATGTGGTGGTAAGGGCCATAGACACAACAAACCTTGGTGCAACGGGACAGAACAATGGTGTATTCAGTATTGGGTATGCACTTCTCACTGAGGACACTTCTACCCTTGTAATTCCCCCGTACATCCCCTTTATCTTTGATACCCTTCCACCCAGCTCGGCTCTCCCCTATACCTATTATGAAGACTGGTCAAATACATCCGAATATTATTATATTGTTACCAATGAATTTTCCGGTAATTCGTATATAGACTTCACTACCATTCCTCCAGGTAACTATATCCTTGCAGTGATTGCATCAGATACAAGGAATCCAGCTGATACCTTTTATTTTCCTATCACCGTGATACCCCCGGATACTATATCACCTCAAACTCCCCATCTGACCTCTTTACTTCTTGATGCCGAGAATCACTTGGACCTCCACTGGCACCCCTCACCGGATACAGATCTAGCTGGTTACAGCATATTCTTAAAATTTGAGGATTCAAACTGGCAGAAGTGGGGAACTGCAGGGGCAACTGATAGTTCCTTTGTTACCAGTGCGCAGGCTCCCGGGGGATGGAATTTTTACATGAAAATTCTCGCATACGATGGTTTCTGGCCACCCAATGAGAGTGATACCAGTGAGATATTCGTTTTGAGGAGGATGGATGCAGCGGAAAAAGTTCTTCTAATAAATGGAGGTGCACTCTACGATAGAAAGGATCTATTCATCCCCGCACTTGATGCCATGGAAGGACTTGATGTTAGATCCGGGAATGAGAGTTTTGCTGTTTCTAATATCACAAATTACAACGCAGGCTTCACTATGCTGGGTGACTCATCGTGGCCTCAGGAATTCGATCAGGCTGTTATGAATTTTATGCAAAATGGTGGCAATTTCTTTGTCTCTGGGTCTTGTGTCCTTTCAAGCATATCTCAAACTCCGGATGGTCTTTCCCTGCTCAACGATTACTTCGGAGTTAATTATGCGGGGGATACTATTTACTGTGACACCGTGATCGGAGTCTCTGGAACACCCTTTGAAGGAATTAGTTTTGTGCTGCTGGACAGTGTAGAGGTGATGGACACGGTTTCCGCGTATCCCGCCCTCCTTTCCACTTCAGGTGCAATTATAGGTGCTTTTACTGATAGCTCGGTAATTTTTTCCTTCAAACTAGCTGCTCTTTCCGATTCCCTGATAACCCTTCTTCTCAATGCTGCTAGAAATGCCATGCAACTTACCAGTGTGGAAGAATCTCCAGAAAGAGATATTCCTCTCAAAAGGATTTATTCCCAAAGGCGCTGGCTTAATTATTACAGTAAATACGGTGGTGAGGTAAAAATTATGTTATTTGATGCAGCAGGAAGGCGAAGACTTGAACGATTATACTATGCAGAGAAGGGATGGAACAGGTTTGGAATAGAAGGCCTATCCCCAGGGATTTACTTTGTAATTGTGGATGAAGGAAGGGAAAAATTATTTACTAAAATGGTTATATTTAAATAGTACTTGATTTTATTGAACTAACCCGTATTATTTTAATACAATCCTTGAGAAGGACCTTCTGGTTTTTCCCGAGAGATTGTACAAAAGGAGGGGGTGCATAATGAATTGTAATCCCAGCTATAAGCATATCCGTTCATACGTTATTATACTTCTACTGGGGGTTTTACTGGGGATATCCGGTGCTACAACCTTTGTGGTGACAAATACCAATGATTCAGGACCCGGAAGTCTGAGAGATGCAATAACTCTGGCCAATAGTAATACCGGACAGGATACCATTATTTTCAATATTCCAGGCACAGGACCCCATACTATTTTCCCTCTTTCCCAGCTACCTCAACTTCTTGATACTGCCGGGGTTATTATAGATGGACTCAGTCAAACTGGTGCATCCACAGGTGCCAGTCCACCCTCCACAGCAATACTTATGATAGAGATTAATGGTGCAAATGCAGGGGCCTCACATGGTATTTGGATTGTGTCTCCCCATAATATAGTTCAGGGACTCGTTATCAATAATTTCGAACAGGATGGAATACGTATCCAGGGGGTAGAAACGGGTACTTATCTGAATTATATATACTGCAATTTCATCGGTACAGATGTGAATGGAACTACTGGAATGGGTAATGGTACGAATCAGGCCATGTACTGGGCAGGAGTAAATATAGTGGTAACACCATCCCTCGTTGGATTTGCCTTTGACAATACTGTGGACGCCAACCTTATATCAGCTAACTATGCCGAGGGTGTTGGCATCTCAAGTTGTCCTCCAGGTGATGTCTGGGGAAATACGGTTATTCAGAACTACATTGGTACTGATATAAGTGGAATTCTGGATCTAGGAAATGTACATGATGGAGTTTATATTGGTGAAGGAGCACATGATAACGTGGTGGACGGTAACATCATTTCCGGGAACGATTTCGAAGGGGTTTGCATTGTAGGATATGCAGACCTCGGTATTCACACTTACGCCAATACAATTTCCAATAATATTATCGGTTTAACTGTGACTCTTTCTCCCCTTGGAAACACCATGGACGGTGTCAGTATTGGCCAGTACGGTAATGTTTACCAGGGAGGTTATGCACCTAACAATATCATAGCTGCAAATACGATAGCTTACAATGGAGGAAATGGTATCACTGTCTGGGAGCATTATGCCAACAGCAATAACGCAGATGGAAACCAGTTCACCCAGAATTCAATTTATAGCAATATACTTCTTGGAATAGACCTCGGGGACGATGGAGTCACCGTGAATGATGCAGGAGACCTTGATAGTGGTGCAAATGAGGAAGTTAATTTCCCTGTAATTCTTTCAGCTAATAACGATACTTCCGGAACTCATGTATCAGGAACTGTGGATATTGATACAGACCCTTCCCAGGCAACTGTGGAAATTTTTAAGGTTTTATCTGATCCATCAGGATATGGAGAGGGAATTCTCTATCTGGGTTCTACAGCCCCAGATTCCAATGGTCTATGGAATACAACAGTTTCAGGACTTACTCCAGGAGATTCTGTGACAGCGACCGTGATAGATCGGAACCTCAATACATCAGAATTCTCTCTAAATGTTCAAGTAGCAGGTGTTGGGGTCGATGAATCAGTAATGCAAGATTTACGGGGTAAAGTGGTGAAGTGCTATCCCAATCCTTTCAAAACCTCAGTCTGCATTGAATTTGCACTGGAAGAGGATATAATCCTCAAATTGGCGATTTATGATGCTACAGGTAAACTTATAAAGATGTTGGCCAGGGGAGTATTCACACAGGGTAATTATAAAATACACTGGAACGGTTTAGATGAGATGGAAAGAAAGGTTTCTCCAGGTGTGTATTTCTATCGTATTGAAACGAAGAGAGGAAGTATCTCAGGGAAACTGATATTTGCCAGATAATAAATAGGGGTGTTTCTCAGGCAGTTTTTTCTATGAGGGATTCTTTCCATGTTCCCCTTTTGTACCACAGGTAGGAAATCAAAGCTCCCATAACATTGCTGATGGACATACCTATCCAGATTCCCCTGCTCCCCATTATTCTACTCAATAGAAATGCAAGAGGAACTCTGAGTATCCAGAGCCTAACCAAACCGAGTACCATACTCTCCCTTGTTTTACCTGCAGTTCTCAGAACCTGCGTATAGATTGCAAAGATGCCAAAGAACGGCATGGAAACAAGAAAATAGGTATAAAAAAGGCTTCCCTCACTTATTACAAGGGGGTCTTTAATAAATAAGCCATAAATGTTGTTTCTTAAGAAGAATATAACTATTGCAGGGATGGAAATGAAGGTCACATTAATTAAAAGTGACTTCTCCACAATTTTTTCACTTCTCTTGAAATCTCCGGCGCCGATATTCTGACCAACCATGGTAGCCATGGCTTGGCTAATACCATCTGATACTGTAAATACGATACCGATTATTCTTTCACCTATTCCATAAGCAGCAAGAGCCACACTACTGAACCTGGATACTATTCCCATGAGGACAACAAAGCCGAAGGCATTGAGAGATTGTCCCACACTTGCAGGCAATCCCACAGTAAAATATTTTTTAAACAGATACCAGTCAGGTTTAAAATCAGAAAGAGCGAATTTCATTCCCACCTTACCAGTGAAAATCAGCCGAAATCCTAAGAGTGTCGCCACTGTATTCGAAAATATTGTTGCAATGGCTGCACCCAGAACACCCATTCTGGGGAAAGGTCCAAGACCAAGAATCAGGATTGGATCCAAGATCATGTTGAGAATTATACCCACACTGTTTATTTTGGTGGGGGTGGTAGTGTCGCCAAGGGCTCTCAGGGAAAACGAAAAGGCAAATCCTCCAAAAGAGAACGGAATTCCGGCGAACATCACCCGTAGGTAAATCAGTGCCCCTTTATATGTGTCCTTTGGTGTTCCCATTAATTTTAAAATGTATGGAGCAAAGATAATTGTAAGAATTGCAAAGATAACAGAGAATATAAAAAGCATGGTGTAGAGGTTACCTATATTTCTCTTAACTTCATCCCATTTCCCGGCACCTGCATACTGGGATATGAAAGCAAACCCTGCAACAGAAAATCCCATACCCAGACTCATAATGGTCCAGATTATGGGCCAGGAAATTGTGGGTGCCGATACCGCGGCTCTTCCAAGCCTGCCAAGCCAGAAGGTGTCTGTTATATTATAGATCACGTAAATGAGGTTTATAAAAATAAGGGGATAGGAGAGTTTAAGAAGAGTTTCCACTATACTTCCCGTGAGGATTTTCTCTCTAAGCTTTTGTGGCCGTTTATATTCCATTACAGAGTACCATTATAAAGTTTGAAATTCGAACAATCAGAAAGTAAGAAGAATTGACTATACGGTTATGATTTAAGATAATATCTCTATAAGTATGCCACAAAATTGGGAGGTGTAAAATGGAAAAGGATGTGGTATGGGTACCATTTGATATCATGGAACAATTTATGGTGGATGCCCTGAAAGCTGTGGGTGTTCCCGAGGAAGATGCAAAAATATGCGCAGATGTTTTGATTACAGCTGATAAAAGGGGTATAGATTCACATGGTATAAATCGTCTTAA
>QNDO01000090.1 GCA_003644895.1 Candidatus Hydrothermota bacterium
GAATAATTAAATTCGGAACCGTAGGATTCTCAGGGGTTATTGTGAATCTGGGTTCACTGTACACTCTAGTGCAATTTTTCCATATTTCACCTAAAATTGCCGGAGCAATTTCCATAGAGTTATCCATTCTAAATAATTATCTATGGCACTCTCGTTGGACATTCAAAGACAGAGGGGAAAAGGGGGTCATAGGGCTTATTAAATATAATATTGCCACAATTATAACTTCACAGGCAGGTAATTACATAGTCTATCTCCTTCTTTTAAAGACAGGGCTGCATTACATCCTGGCAGAAATCCTAGGTATTGGGGCAGGAGCAATTTTTAATTATCTTTTTGCAAATTTTTGGGTATTTAGATGAAAAAAATTATCCTCATACTCACACTAGTTAGTTTTTTCAGGGTATTTTTCGCCACTCATACAGAGTTGACTGAAGATGAGGCTTATTACTGGGTCTGGGCTCAAAATCCGGATTTAAGTTATTTTGACCACCCACCTCTCATAGCATATTCCATTCTTATATCTACCAAAATTTTCGGAAACAATGAGCTAGGAGTCAGATTCCCTGCAATTCTCTACTCATTTCTTGCAGGAATTCTTATATTTTTGATATCCGGAAAAGAAATTTATTCTGTACTCCTCGCGCTCTCCTTTCTCATACTGGATGTGGGAGGAGTCATCACGAATCCAGATACTCCCCTCGTGCTATTCAGCCTGCTATTCTTCTTTTTAATGCAAAATGAAAAATTCCTCTTGGCAGGGATAGCCCTCGGACTTGCTCTTCTTTCCAAGTATCAAGCTATCCTTTTGCTTCCTTTATATATTTTTTACCTGAGAAAAAACCTGAAAAATCTCCGATTTTATCTCTCTCCATTGATAGCCCTTTTCATATTTATCCCTGTTATCTTCTGGAACTTCGAACACCAATTTACTTCCTTTAAATTTCAACTCCATCATGGATATGCGGGCAGCTTTAACTTATCATATCCACTCAAATACATCCTGGACACCATTCTTGTTTTGACCCCGCCATTATCTCTGGTTGTGGTATATTTTGCCATTAAGAAGACAATTAAATTGAACAATAAACTTCTCCTCTTTATGGTCTGGTTTCCATGGATCTTCTTTTTTATATCGAGCTTTAAGGGGAGACCGGAAGCCAACTGGCCGTGTATCTCCTATGCTTTCCTGCCAGTTCTTATTTCCGGGGACTACAAAAAAGTTAACAATAAATTGAGAGATTTCCTCCTTATATTATCATATATTTTAATCTCTCTGATACATCTTCACGCCATAAAACCATTTATACCTCTTAAAAAAGACCCTGCAGATCGATTGCACGGATGGAGATCTTTTGCAGAGGAAGTTAAACATTACGCCGACTCCTTTGAGTTTGACCTCATTACCACCAATACCTACCAACTGGCCTCAGAATTACAGTTTTATCTCCCTGGACACCCATATGTACACGCTTTAAACTTAGGAAGAAGAGAAAATCAATACACCCTCTGGAATCACAGAGTCAAACCCATTCGGCAGTTTCTGTACGTAGGTAATATAAACAAACTTTTCTTAAAAGAATTCAACACAATTACCCTTATCGGGAATGTTCACAGAGGCAAAAAAATAATTCCTTTATATTTACTATCTAAATAAAAAAGCGGGGGGGGTAAATCCCCCCGTTTAAAAGCTACTTAACTTCTATCTCTATCTCCTTAGGTTTTGCCTTTTCGGATTTTGGAATGGTTATTGTAAGGATACCATCTTTATAAGTAGCTTTAGCATGTTCTGGTTTCACCTCGCTGGGGAAACTTATGGTCCTCTGGAATTTACCGTAGGATATTTCTACGCGGTGATAGGTCTTACCTTTTTCTTCTTTTTCCATCTTTCTCTCGCCGGAGATTGTGAGGCTGTCCTCGGTGAGAGAAATCTTGATATCCTCCTTCTTCATGCCTGGAAGCTCAGCCTTCACAATGTATTCATTCTCTGTCTCTTCAATATCTATCGCAGGTACCCAATAGCCTTCCCTCTCAATCAGATGAGGGGTCCTGCCGAAGAAAGAATCGAAAACTTTTTCAATCTCATCTCTTAAACTTGCCAGTTCTTTGAAAGGATCCCATCTGCTCAGTTCTCTTGTCATACTCTCACCTCCTTTTTAGAGTTTTTTATATCAGGTTTTATATATTAGTATTTATTAAATAAGTAGATATTAGTGAATTGTCAACCCTCATCTTCTTTCAATTCTTCCAGTGCCTGTTCTTTAAGGTCTTCGGGAACAAGAATCTCTACTTTACCTAGTCCATCAACTGTTAAACCGTACACTTTCCCGATGGCTTCGTACTTCAGTAGTGCCGGAATCCCTACCGACTCCAGTCTACCTTTGACAATTTGAGCTTCCATCCAGCCTCCTGTAAAAACTACAACGTATTTCATGCTGCCTCCTTCAACAGAGATAACATTGTACGAGCATTCTTCAGCATGGCATGGTCATTATTAAAGTAGACATATGCTGCCTCACACTTTACCTTAAGAATTTTTTCCACAATTTCAAGGAGTTCCTCATAGCTGTAGTCATGACTGTACCATGCATTTCTTCCATGCACCCTCAAGTATATAGCATTAGAAGTTAAAAAGATATCCCTTGAAAATTCAGGGGCATCTATTGAAACCCAAGTCAATCCAATCTCCTTTGCCCATTTAATGTGTTCTTCGGAAAACCAACTTTCATTTCTTACCTCTAAGGCAAATCTTTTACCGAGCTCAGTGAAATTATAGAAAGCCTCTATTTTATCTCGGTGCTTGCTGGTGAATGAGGGTGGAAGCTGAAAGAGGTAAAAATCAACATATGGATCAAGAGGCTCAAATAGATGTCTGAACTTTTGCCAGGTACTTTGGGCCTTTTCATTAAATTTATATACATGAGTAATCAATCGATTTACTTTAATTGACCACCTCAGATGCCCTCCCTTTCTGGACCACCCTTTAACCTGAGATGGGAAGGGAAATCGATAAAAAGAGGCATTGAGTTCAACACTATTAAGTCTTGATTCCTTCACATACCAGTCAAAATTCCCCCCATAGTTCCAGCTGTACATCCAACCTGATGTTCCGACATATACCCTCATAAGTTAATTATACGACTCTTCCTTGCATTAGAAAAGTACAACCTGATAAGAAAAGAAAAACTAAATTATCATCCTCCTGTCACTGAAAAGATAAATCTAAAAATTTCCATAAGAAAGGAAAAAAATTTAAAAATAAGATTAAGATGTGACAGGATTGAAAAAGAACAGGAAAGATGTTCGAGAATATAATAAAAAGAAAAGGGAGCCTTGTGAAGGACAGTATAAAGATGTAAAGAGACTAAAATAGAAACGGGAAAAAGGAAAAATATCTTGAATCTTTTAGTAATATTCTCTAACAGAAAACCTACCATACTCAAACCTAAATACATTATTAAACGTTTTGACATGTTGAATCTATTATAAATTTAAAATTAATGTTTTATTAAATATACCTCTCTCCCTCCTGAAACAACTACAAAAGAATCAAATCTGCAGATCTGACTTACTACAGTTTGCTGGAGAAGATGTGTGGAAGTAATGCTGGAAATAATTTTCTCTAGAAAGGAGACCTTCTTCTTACTGAAAGCAAGCGCTAGGCTATCCACAACATCGCCATCTCCTAAGCGGATCCAGTACACTTTACATCCTGAACCTAATATGAGAGTATCCCTGTATACACAAGAAGAGAACGGTGGATAAATTTTTAGTTTATAAGCAGTTACAACCTTGAAATCCCTGTCAAGAATCACAATGCCTGCATTTGTGGAATCGAAGGGATTATATTTGAAGAACAAAAAATAATCGCAGTATTTTTTTATCAGGTTAACGCCTGATTCTTGAATCCTCTTTATCAGTCTGCAATCATTTAAGTTGAAAACCAAGCACGAATCCTGAGTAATTAAAAATACAAAACTATCAATAGATACGGGCATGTAAGCAATACCCTGAAGAGGCAAAAAGCAAACATTCTGGCTCATTCTATCTAGTATAGAGACACCAGAATCGAAGGTCTTAATTAGAAACCTCTCATTCATGGTAATAAAATTTGCACTGTCTTCGAGTATTAAGGAGTCCTCGACCTGAAAACTGCTTAACGGAATCCTGTATAGCCGTTTTTTATTGCTCCACATCCATACGCTATTTTCAAGAAAATACGGTGTGAAGTTTTGATAGTCATACATGATTTTACGAACCTTCCTGACATTCAGGGTGATACCGGGAGCATCTCCCAGTTTCAACTCCCTCATATCTGCACAGGTTATAAATTTCCCCACTGCGTATCTCTTAAAACTGGTATAATAGAAATCTTTACCAAAGGAATAAACAGCATCTATATCCTTCTCCAGCCTGCATCTTCTAACAATCTTACCAGCTGTATCTATTATCACCGTTTCATCTTGTGTGAAGACATAGAGGCTATCGAGTTTTACATGCATAGCCACCACTGGTTTACTTAATATGATATGATTTACTACATCGAAGGAAATGAAGAAGTATAAAGCTAACATCATTTGAATAAACATTCTAAAACCTCCTCATTTGCTTTATACCAATTACATTTAACTCTTTTACTCTTGGCCATTTGTAAGCCTCTTACTATACATCCCTTGCAGAAAATCAGATTTTCACAATCACTACATATCCCGGGCCCAGGAGCCTCAAGACTTCTATACAAAAAAATTTTCTTATTTTGAAAAATAGAAAGAGGTGATTGTTTCTTAATATCACCTAGAACAAAATCCTTACTCGGTTTTAGAAAAGGGCATGCTCTCACTTTACCATCAGGGGAAAGCGTTACACTCCTCCATCCCAAACCACAGTTTCCAAAATAGTCTATAGATTCTAATTTATCTCCTTCCAGAACCGCAACAAAGTCTTTATATTTCTTGCTAAGTTCCTCCGTTCTCTCAATAAATTTAGCTGAAGTTACAATAGACACTGTATCAAATTTTTTTCCTTTACCAAAAGGTAGCACAGGTCCCCACACAAAACTTTTTGCCCCTGCTTCCTTGGCCAGTATAAGTGTGGATTCAATCCGCTCAATGTTATGTTCATAAACACTCATGGTGACTCTCACAAATATATTTTCTTCAGCCAGTATGCGAATCGTTGCCACTGTTTTTTGAAATGCATCACTCCGACCTCTGAATTTATTATGTTCATCAGGATCTGAGGAATCCAGACTTATATTTACCAGCACTTTATCTTTATAATCTTTTATGATTTTGAGAATCTCTGATTTGAAACTGTATCCATTGGTGAGAATACCTACTTTATGGAAATTCTGGAGGCAATAGGAAAGGATTTTGACAAAATCATTTTTAATTAACGGTTCACCACCAGTAAATTCTACATACCGCACGCCTAATTCTTTCATCATCCTTAGTTTTTCAACCCATTTTTTAGGTCCGAGCTCAACATTATTTCTATAATATCTTGCGTAACAGTGAGAACAGGAGAGGTTACATCTATATGTTAACTCCACCATAACATGCGTAGGTATATAGTGATTTCTATCTCCAGAAACTTTGAGATGCACTTTGACCGGTCTTTCGGAAAAGACAATGTCTCCATACGAAGCAGCCTTCTCAATAAACTTTAAAAAATCCTCTAGGTCTTCCTGATCTTTGACAAAATATAGACTCTTCACAATCTCATTGAGTGTTTTAGTTCCGTCAATGCTCATAAAGAAATCAGCTGCCTCTTTATTTATCACACCCGTGCCAATACCCTTTTTGTAAACTTCTGCCCCATCAGGGGTAAGATGTAATTCCATATTTTCATTTGGGATAACAAATTTGTTTAGCATACAAGACCTCCATTTGATTTGAGGGTGGGGGGATACCCCCACCCACCTCTTATCTCAGAGATATTAAAGCGGCCAGGACAATAAGATTTATATAGACATTACTCTGGCCGCAACCGGTACATACCAGGCAGCCCGGGCAGGCAGGATGCGCTGTGGCAAGATATGCAGCCATTTTAAAACCTCCTTTTTACAATAAAAATACTGCAAATAAGCTGCCAATTTATAACCCTCTGTTTTTCAGTATTTTTATTCAAACAGTGTGAAGTCTCGTGAACATGCTTTCTGCCTCTTGTAAATCTTTGGATAAAGACAATGGCTACAGCGTGGGAATTATCATTCATATAAGGTCCATATTGTTCTCACTTTTGTCATTTCTTACTCATATGTGTAAATCTAAAATCTTGTGTACATAAATCC
>QNDO01000091.1 GCA_003644895.1 Candidatus Hydrothermota bacterium
GATGAACGTGTATGACTCAGAATTGCTCAGGAATATGCTGGAAGAGGAGGGATTTATGAGTGTTAATTCCTTAGAGGATGCGGATGTTGTTATAGTGAATACCTGTGCAGTGAGGGAGAAACCAGAGGAAAGAGGCATCAGGTATGCAAAGGAAGCGAAACGGAGAGGGAAAAAGGTTATTATCATGGGGTGTGTTGCGCAAAAGAGAAAAGAAAAATTGCTGGATGTGGCTGATGCAGTGGTAGGTACAAGGGAATTTCACCGAGTTGTGGATATTTTAAAAGAATGGAAGTTTGGTGTTTTGTATACTGACTTTGGTTCTTTAACCTCCTATTTTCACTGGCGTAGAAAAAACATATCTTTCAGTGAATTTGTTACCATTCAGATCGGATGTGATAACTTTTGCAGCTACTGTATAGTACCATATACAAGAGGGAGAGAAGTCTCAAGGTCTGTGGATGATATTCTCAGTGAGTTGACTTATCTTGAGAGTAGAGGAGTTAAAGAAGTTACTCTTCTTGGTCAAAATGTGAATTCATTTTTTTATGACGGTATTGATTTTGCGGATTTTCTTAAAATTATAGACAAAAAAGTGGAAATACCGCGAATATATTTCACTACTTCTCATCCAAGGGATATTTCGTTGAAAGTAATTCGCACGGTAAAAAATTCAAAACACATTATGCCATGGTTTCATCTTCCTTTACAGGCAGGTTCCACAAAGGTTCTCATGGACATGGGAAGAGGTTATACAAAGGAGGAGTATATTGAGATAGCTGGAAAAATACGGGAGATTATACCCGAGGCAACCATAACTACCGATATCATGGTAGGCTTTCCAACTGAGACTGAGGCTGATTTTGAAGAAACTCTTGATGTGGTAAGAAAGGTGAAATTTGATCATGCTTATATGTTTATTTATTCTCCCAGATATCCCTCTAAATCTGCAGTTGTTTACAGGAATGATATTCCGGAGGAAGTTAAAGGAAGAAGATTAAGACGTCTTATAGAGGAAGTCAATATATATATTAAAGAGAGAAGAGAACTAATGTTAGGCAAAGAGTACGAAATTCTTATTGAAGGTCCTTCTAAGAAAAGCCGGGATTATTCTAGAGGCAAAACGCAGGGTAATTTAACATGTATAGTCCCGGGAATTTTTGATCCCGGGACTTTTTTGAAGGTCAAAATTAAGGAAATTATTGGGCTCACACCCTTAGGTGAACCTCTACAGGTTATCTCATATCCCGTATCTTCTTAAAAATAAGTGAGTTTCTTGGTATAACAATGTTTCCACTCTCAGGTAATTTGTCGAAAAAATTACCATCTTCTAAAATGAATATACATATCCTTATTCTGGATGTACTAATAGGTCCGAGATTTGTCGCGAGCCTGATTGTTTCTCCGTGATTCTCCACATTAACAGGAATATCTTCCCAGAATTCGTTCTCTCCACCTGCAAAGAGTCTATAACAATGGCATAAACTGGGGTTCCCACATTCTATTTTCATCATTAGATCGGAACCAGGAAGTGAGATTTCATCTTCAAAGGCATATCCTGTATTATTCCATCCAGTTGAACCATCGTTGTCAGTATCCAGGAATAGGATTATGCTATGATATGGGTTAGAGGGTTGGTGAGTAAAATTTTCTATATCCATACGAAAATAAAATCCGTCTACTGTTAATACACCTTCAAAGCTTCTTATGTCAGCACACCACTCGGGCACATCACCTGCGGCGTCATTTACTATTACCGTGAATAATAATAGAGTTAGTGCCGAGATAATTCCCATTTTTACCTCCTTTTGGATAAATAATAGCAAATTACCTGCCACAGAACCCAGAGGTAACTACATCTGGAATACAGTGAATTGCAAGACTTAGAATTTATAAGTAGGAATTATAATTCATAATGAAAGATCCTTAACTCAATATTTAAAGAAATTTCATAATTAACAGAATGTGAATACAAATTTACAGGCTGGAAGGAAAAATCTGCTATTTTGTTTTTTCGACTTTTAGTGTAAGACCTTTTACTCCTATGACTTTTACTTTGGCTCCTTTTTCAATGTTTTCATCACTTATTGCTTTCCATAATTCACCATGCACAAATACAGTCCCACCTTTGGGGGTAATTTTTGTGCGGGCTATGCCTTCTATTCCTAACAAACCTTCTTTTCCAGTCTCAGGGTGTTTTCTCATTGCTTGTACGGCCTTAGCGATTACCCATAGGAAAAACAATGTGGTTAATAAAGTTGCGAGAACGATAGTTCCTGGTGATATTCTGAACACCTCTCCACCTCCTTTGAATAGCATAATGGAACCTAAAAGAAATGATATAGCCCCTCCAAGTCCCAGTAAACCCTGAGATTGTATTTTTACTTCAGCTATAAAGAGTATCATGGCAAGCAATATTAAAATAATTCCAGCATAATTAACAGGAAGTGTTTGAAACGCATAGAATGCCAGAATAAGGCATATTGCTCCCATTACACCTGGAAATATAGCTCCAGGGTGTGAAAGTTCAAAGAAAATTCCGTAAAAACCCAAAAGTAAGAGGATATAAGCAATGGTGGGATTTGAAAGCACAGACAAGATTTTTTCTCTAAGTCCCATCTCTACAGTTATTATTTTTAAAGGTTCTTCAAGCCGGAGGATAATTTCTTTTTTATCTATTTTTATTTTCATTCCATTAACCTTCTCCAGAAGTTCATCAAGATCATTTGCCACAATATCAATGACTCCCTCTTTTAATGCTTCTTCTTCGGTTGAGGAAATAGATTTTCTCACAGCTTTTTCAGCCCAATCTGCATTTCTGCCTCTCGAGGCAGCTATTGATTTAAGATATGCCACAGCATCATTAGTAACCTTTTCGATCATAGTAGAATCCATCTTTTCTTTTCCTATAGCGACAGGATGAGCAGCGCCTATATTAGTCCCCGGTGCCATAGCTGCTATATGTGCCGCGAGAGTTATGAATACACCAGCAGATGCCGCCCGTGCTCCATGTGGCGAAACATAAACACAAACCGGAACTGTAGAATTTAATTCTCTTTTAACTATTTGCCGCATGGATTCATCAAGTCCGCCTGGTGTATCCAGTGATATCACAATGAGATCCGCGCGGGTATCCTCAGCCTCATCAATGGCTCTAACCAAATATTCAGCCATTGGAGGATTAATTATTCCCTGGGCTTTAACATGGTAGACCCGACTACTCAACAATATTAAAAACAGGAAAATTTTCATTGATTTCCCTCCATCTTTATAAGATATTTGTATATTATAATGTCTCTCATTATTCTTTCCACATATTTGCGTGTCTCGGAAAAAGGAATAAGCTCCATCAATAGAAAAGGATCACGAGTTTTATATATTTGTTTCCAGCTCATGGCACGGGAAAGGCCTGCATTATATCCAGCTATGGCGAGTATAACATGGTTTGTGGTATCATAAAGTGTTTTAAAATACTTCATACCCAGCATTAAATTAAATTCAGGGGACATAAGATCCTCGTAACTTATATTTCCACCGGTTACTCTATGAGCAGTTCCTGGTAAAAGTTGCATCAACCCAATCGCTCCTTTAGCACTGACAGCATCTGGGTTGAACCAGCTCTCTTCCCGTACTAAAGAATGAATCAGTAAAGGGTCAAGTCCAAAAACACTGGCGATCTTGTGAATTTTTCTGTAATAGGATAATGGGAATATACCTTTGAGCAGAATTAAAGGGATGGGATACTTTTTTTCCAGGGAATTGAGTAGTTTTAGAGAGAGATGAATCACTACATTATCAAAGGCCAAAGAATCTGCAATTAGAATACCCCGGTAAAGATATTGTGGTTTTTGTGGCAGATATCTCAATGCTTCAGTATATTCACCATAGATAAGAAATAGTCTGAATTTTTTGAGAGAATCAGGATTTACCGGGATCACTAGTAAGGAGTTTAAAAACCCTCCGGAACTGATCACTGGCAGCCCTCTTGTATAAAGCGAAAAGAAATCGAGATATTCCTTTTCTTCAAGTTTCGGTTCCACTTTTTCACCGAGGCTCTTCAAAAAGAAATAGGATCGGAGCTTTATTTCCTGTGAATTTGTGCTTAAAGCATTTAATAAAAACTTTTTTGCAAGGCTATCTGCTCCATAATGGAGAGCGTATAGACCCATGGTATAGAAGAGTTCTGGGGATTTAATATGGTGATTTTGTGCAAGTTCGTAGGGTGAAAGTAATTTCTCCTTTAATAGTAAATCCAAGAGCTCTCTCGCACTTAAAATATCGCCTTTATTAGCGTAATAAAGAAATAGTTTTAATGCTTTTTGATGAAATCCTAAGCGCCAGTATGCATATGCAGCATAGGTATCTATTTTTTTTCTAATCTTATTGGGGATTTTCCGCCGAAATTTTTTGTATTCTTTTATGAAATTAGAGTATCTGCACATTCGGTAGAGACTGATTAGTCGCCTATGGAGAAATCTCCTATTTTGAGTTTTCTTGTAGTTTAGATAAGCCTTTTTGTATTCACCATTATAAAAATAAACATCGCCTTTTTCTCCATAGTATCCCTTTACGTACTTTATTGCATCGAGAGAGAGGTAATGTTTGGGGAACTTTTTTATGAGTGTTATGAAAAACACTTTTGCCTTAGAAGGACATCCTTTTGCGAGATATAACTTTCCCTTTGCCCAATATACCGATGGGATATCCTCTGGAAATCTCTTAATAATAGAGTCTAAGAGATGGAATTGTTTATGCTGTACCAAAAGTGGGATGATCAGGTCCAGTACTTGTGGAGTATAGGGAGATCCAAGGCTACCGGTGAGAAGAAAAAAATTAAGAGCGGAATCTACAAGATCCCTTTCCACCAACTTTAGGATATATCGGAACGACAAATATTCTTTTATTTCCGGAAAGCTCTGCATGGCCAGTTGACATAATTCTAGGTATTCATGCTCCTTATCAGGAATTTCTTCGAGAATATGTACTATGGGTAAAAGAAGTTCGTTCTTAGGCGGATTTTTAAGGTCAATGAAATCCAGCAGAAAATGGTATTTTTTTGTTTTTAAAATGGATTCCAGAATTATCAGCGTATCTTCTCTAGTTTCTGCTTTTCCACGTAAGCGGATTACTTCAGAAAATTCTCTTTCGTTGAAAAGATTAGAGATAGGCGATGCAGAGATAGTGAGAAATAATATAAAACTAAAAGAGAACATTAGTCTATTTTATAGCTCTCTCCTTGATTTAACAAATGTTTGAGAATAAAATTTAATTCTTGGAAAGGGGGTTTTATGTCCAGAAAGGAATACAACATACTTGATGTTGAAAGAAAATGGCAGAAATGGTGGGCAGAGAGAGGTATTTATAAAACAAAAAGAGATCCGCGGAAGAAATATTACGTGCTGGAGATGTTTCCCTATCCCTCTGGGGACCTCCACATGGGGCATCTCAAAAATTATGTGATAGGTGATGTAGTTGCAAGAGTGAAGATGATGGAAGGATATGATGTATTGCATCCTATGGGGTGGGATGCTTTTGGGCTGCCTGCAGAAAATGCGGCAATCAAGCACGGCATTCATCCAAAAGAATGGACATACAAAAACATCGAAACTTTCAGGAATACTTTGAAATCTATAGGTATTAGCTATGACTGGGATAAAGAGATAGCAACATGTGAATCTTCTTACTATAAGTGGACTCAGTGGCTTTTTATCCTTCTCTACAAAAAGGGACTTGCATACAGGAAAAAAGAATTTGTAAACTGGTGTCCTACTTGTAAAACAGTGTTAGCAAATGAACAAGTTGTGGATGGTAAATGTGAGAGATGTAAAACCCCTGTGGTTAAGAAAGAACTGGAGCAATGGTTTTTTAAAATTACAGAGTATGCAGATAGGTTAGTAGATGATTTGAAACTCCTCCAGGGCAAATGGCCTGAAAATATTATCAAACAGCAAGAAAACTGGATAGGGCGTTCTTACGGAACAAAAATAGTGTTTAAATATAAGGGGGGCAAGCTGGATTTGCCTGTATTTACTACCAGGGCTGATACACTTTTCGGTGTCACCTTTATTACTATTGCTCCGGAGCACGAAATACTGAAAATTATACTTAATGATTCTCCATGCAGAGATAAAGTTGAAAAATATATTGAAGAATCGTTGAGAAAGACAGAGGTTGAAAGAACATCCTTAGAAAGAGAAAAAAGCGGTATTTTTACAGGTACCTATGCCGTTCACCCCTTTACAGA
>QNDO01000092.1 GCA_003644895.1 Candidatus Hydrothermota bacterium
CTTACATACTCTAGACTCTCTTGAATTGCTTCTTTAAGAAAACCACATGTGTTCAGAATTATTATTTTTGCTTCTCTGGGATCCAAAGTTAATACACACTCTGAATCTTTGAGAAAATATTCAATAGCACGAGAATCCACCTCATTTTTGGGACAACCAAGGGTGTGAATAAAGATTTTTTCAATAGCCATTATATAATCTGTGAGCCAGATATTCCGGAAGACCAGCCTTGAGTATCTTCTCTGCCTGCCTTTTTATGTTATACTCAACACGATAAATATTTAAAAGTTTCTTCTCAGTATCAAGCATAGCAAAACTTGCTCTTTCATCTCCGTCACGGGGTTGTCCAACACTCCCGGGATTAATAAGGAATCTGTATTTACTTTCCAGTAGGAAACTGGTTCCATCCCAGTATTCTATTTCTCCTTCTTGCTGGACAAAAACACCCGGAATATGGGTATGACCGAAGAATATAAGCCACTCGCTGGTGTTTTTAAATTCGTACATAGCATCTATAACCGAGAATACATACCGCCAGGATTCTGGCTCACTCAATGAAGCATGTGTAAAAGCTATATCCTCGAATTTATAGTACAATTCCAATTTATTTAACCACTCCATATTTTCTTGCTTTATAACAGATCGAGTCCATAGAAGTGCTTCTTTTGCAATAGGGTTAAAGAAGTAAATCTCTCGTGGGTCAATAATGGCTTTATCGTGGTTTCCAATTATCTTTACATTGCTGATTTCTCTAAGAAGTTCAATACATTCATTGGGATCTGCTCCATAACCCACTGCATCACCTAAGAATATAACTGAATCATATCCTATACGGTTAGCTTTTTGCATTACAGCCTTCAGAGCATCATAATTAGAATGAACATCGGATATAACTAAAAATTTCATTCTTTCTTTATCCCCAGTTTTTCAACTATATTATCTAGTATCCCGTTAATAAAGGCAGCAGCAGAGGGTGTAGAGTAAGTTTTTGCAAGTTCTACAGCCTCTGAAAGTGTAACCTTATATGGCACATCGGCAGCACCCAACAATTCTGCCACTGCAATCCTCATTATAGCCCTTTCAATGTATGAAAGACGATCAAAATCCCAGTTCACCAGAGAATCTTTGATAAGCTCGTCAATCTTGTCAATATGTTGCTCAAGAGATGTGATAATTACTGTAAGAAATTCTCTACACATGTTATCACATTCTTCTCTTGATAGCACATCCTGGCATGTAGAATTTACTTCTTCGCTTAACAAATCCAATCTATAAGCAACCTCGAGTGCCAGTTGTCTGGCCTTTCTTCTAGATTTAATACCCACTTTCCGTATTCTTCAAGAATTTATTCAAAAGTTCTATTAGTTTAACATTCTGTTGATGAGTACCAATAGTAATTCTCAATGCGTTAGGAAAATTATAATTTTTCAATGGTCTGACAATCACGCCGTTTTTTAAGAGATACTCATATGCAGGAGCAGCATCACGACCAAGATCTACAAAGATAAAATTGGTATAGGTAGGGAGATATTTCAAACCCAGCTTTGTGAACTCATGGTATAAATATTTTTTCTCTGTCTCGACAAGTCCCACTGATTTCCTCACATGTTCTTCATCATCTAGGGCATGATATGCTGCAATTTGTGCCATTCTGTTGATGTTGAAGGGGAGCCTTACTCTCATTAGTGTATCAATTATCTCTTTAGGTGCAATACCATATCCCAGTCTAAGACCTGCAAGGCCATAAATTTTTGAAAAAGTACGCAGTATAACACAATTCCATCCTCGCTTAACATAGGAAACAGTCTCCTTAAAATTCTTACCCTGCATATATTCATAGTATGCTTCATCCCATACCACTATCACATCCTCGGGAACCTTTTTCATAAAATTTTCCACCTCTTCTTTGAAAAGCGCCGTTCCTGTAGGGTTATTGGGGTTTGAAATAAAAATTACTTTGGTATCGGGCCTGATAGATAACAGAATGGCTTCCAGGTCTATTTTCCCGTCTTTCAACGGAGGTTCAATCATCACGGCTCCTATAATATTACCAACAATCCTGTACATGATGAAAGATTGGTCCGAAGCCACTATGGATTCACCAGGATTGACAAAGGCAAGGGCAATCATTAACATTATTTCCACAGAACCATTTCCGAGTATTATTTCAGCTGGACTCACTCCTATCTTCTTTGAAAGTTTTTTAACAAGGTAATATGACATATCGTCAGGGTAGAGATTCATCTCTCCAAGAGCATCTTCCATGGCTTTCACTGCCATGGGAGAAGGACCCAGCGGGTTTTCATTTGAAGCTAGTTTATAAATCTCTCCCTTCAAATTTAACTCACGAGCAAGCTCTTCAATAGGTTTACCCGGAATGTAAGGCTTAACTCCCCTCAATTTCCATCGGGCCAGCGGATGCATGATCCCTCCTTTAAGGAAATCTTTTTTTCTTTATTTCCTTTTTTTATCACTATTTTACTACCAAAACGTGAGAATGGTACCAGCACTTCGTCCCCTGTAAAAATAGAAATCGGAAGATCCTCACTTTTAATCATCAAATCCTCTATTTTGTCACAGACTTTATATTTTTTTAATCTAAAGCCTTCAAAACCAAGATATTCTAATAGCCCCCCGAAAATTGAGATTGCAACAACCTTGAGGAGTTCATTCTGGTTATAATCTTTAAGAACCGTAATCTGAGATGGATTCACTAATAACCTAGTAGCTTTAGGATGAATTATAAAATACGAACCATATTCCATGATTTGGGGTTTCAAAAAGGCCATGGAGGGAGTATGTTTTTTAACCAGTTTAGCAAGTCTTTCTGATTCTTTGTCTCTGTAGTAGTAATAAATAAAATAGCCATGCCCCGGATACAACTCAGTAGTATCAATCTGAAATGCAAAATCGGGTTGTATTTTTTCTATTCTTTTTACTCTTTCTACTTCGTCAATGGTAGTTTCTTCATCCAACCGTGTCAGATACACAGTAGCTCCAGCATATGAAAATAACCTCTTTAATAATAATGCAATCTTTAAATTAAGAAGGGAGGTAGGATTTTGAAGGCTGAGATCACCCTTATCTTTACCACCCCGAGCGGGATCTATAAGGATCTTTTTGTCATGTAATACACCTTTAAACAGCGGCTCCAGCATTACTTCCGTAAACTCTCCTGTGCTCAACTTCAAAGTCCGGGGATAGAATCCTCTTTTGGAAAATCTAAGTTCTTCACCTGAACTTTCAAACAACCCAAATTTTTCTGACCATACAATTTCTTCCCCTCCCTCTATTTTAACTTCAACAAGTGGCTCAGGGGTTATCTGATTCAGAACTTTACCGCATACTACTTTTCTCTTTACAGGATATCTATCGATATGTATTACTCCACTAAACTTGTTAATTTCAAATTCAATTTCACTATGTTCCCGCTCCATTTTGAGAAGTAGAAAAACCTCTCCATTCAAATCTGTGTGGGGAAGAGAATCTATTATTTCACAATCCTTTGGTTGAACATAGAAGGGTAAATTCGGTGGCACTGGGTTCATATATTTGTCAAAGAATTTTATTCTTAAAAGATTATAAGGCCCATAATTTTTCAGGACATGAGAGAAACTCTCGATGGTGAATTCCTTAGTAATTTTGATATGTTGAGGGGGAAAGGCATTTCCTTTCATACACCTGCCGTAAATCGAAATTATATGAACTCCTCCTCTCAATTTTTCAGGGATGGGCAAAACTATTTCTTTCCCTTCTTCAGCCACAAAATCCAGAACATTACCATCGATAAAGACAGCCAGACTTGCTGGATCAATTTCCTCACTAAATCTTAATTTTACTTTGTCCCTTTCCACTTTTTTCGAATTAATCCTCGGTAAACCGGATGTGATGAATTCAAGAATAGATTCAAATATTATCTCGGCCTCAAGGACCAGCCTCTCCTTTCTCTTCAGAAGCTCTTCCTCTTCAGGATTGGAAATGTAGGAAGCTTCGGTTAAAACCGATACAGGGACGTTTCCTTTTAGCACCCTGTAGTTGGCAGGAAGAGGTGATTCTACAGTAAGTCCAAACCTTCTTCTAAAATTTTTTTGAAGTTTATAGGCTAAATCAAAGGATGGTGAAAAAGGTTCAAAAGGGCAGTACAGCTCAGTACGATTTATATTCCGATTGAGAACCGCTGAGGCATTGTGGTGAATGGATATGAATATATCCGCCTTATTTTCAACAGAAATCCTCACTCGTTCCTCAAGAGGGACGTCATAATCTCCATCCCGGGTCAAAATTACAGGAAACCCTTCTTCTTCCAGAAATCTTTTAAGATGTCGGGCCACAGTGAGATTCACATCTTTTTCCTGGAGTCCAGTGGGACCAACAGCCCCGGTGGCCTCACCACCATGTCCCGGATCTATAACAATCTTTATTTTTGAAGAGTCATACATCTTATTTATTTTAAGCTTATACAAGTGTTTCTGCAATCTATGGTTGAATTCACACAGGCTCCAGTATAAAATTCAGCTGTGAAGGAAACCCCTATTCTTGAACAGTACAAAAAGATAAAAGAAAAATATAGGGAGGAATTGCTTCTTTTCAGGATGGGGGATTTCTACGAACTTTTTTATGATGATGCGAAAAAGGCATCAGAAGCATTGGGCATTGTATTAACATCCAAACCTATGGGTAAAAACATAAGGGTCCCTCTTGCAGGAATCCCTGTAAAAGCAGCGGAACAATATATTCAAAAACTTTTAAATATGGGATATAAAGTGGCTATCTGCGAGCAGGTAGGAGAGGGCAAAAAACTCATGAAGCGTGAGGTCGTTGAAGTTATCACTCCCGGCACCGTCCTCCAAGAAGGGCTGCTAGATGAAAAGAGCCATAGTTACATCGCAGTTTTAATTAAAGGTGATGATGGTAAAGGTTACATTGCTGTGAGTGATATCTCTACAGGCGATTTTTTTGTAATGGAAGATGAATATAAAAAAATTATTGAAAAACTTAGAGCTTTGGATGTAAAAGAACTTCTTGCTTTTGAAAATGTAGTTCAATCCATTGAGTTAAAAGAGTTCAACATTTCTGTCTTGAGAGAAGATACATATTTTTATTCGGAACATGTGGAAAAAATCAAAAATTTCTTTGGAGTCTCAGAACTCTCTATTTTTGGTCTGAACGATTCTGATGGTGAATTAATTAAAGTAGCAAGTCTTCTCCTCCACTACTTGGAGGAAAAGAAACCCGGCATGTTGTCTCATATAAAAGGTATTAGAAAATTACACCCTGAAGAATACCTTTTCCTCGATCCACAATCAGTAAAGAATCTGGAACTCATCTCCAGATGGAGAACAGGCGAAAAGGCAGGAACACTTTATGATATTATGGATAGAACAATGACTGCCCTTGGAGCAAGATTTCTTAAAGAGACCATCCTTTCTCCTCCCAGAAATACACACCTTATAAAAAAGAGACTTAAAAGAGTAGAAACTCTTACAGAAAACAAGTATACCCTGGATAAAATAAGAAAGAAACTGCAGGGTGTTTATGATATAGAAAGGATAGTCGCAAAGATTTCCTCATTAAAACATAATTCAAGAGATTTTATCAAACTTAGGGATAGTATTAAAGAGGGAATGGAAATTTTTGAGATTCTAAAAGAAATTGATCCCTTCCCCGAAGAATATTGTTTAAAAGAAGAGTTAATTGAGCTTAAGGAGGTAATAGAGAGAATTGTCGTGGATGACCCGCCTCTTTCTCCTCCTGGGGTAGTAAAAGATGGAGTCTCACATGAACTAGATGAACTAAGGGACCTGCTTACACATTCCAAAGAAAAAATTTTAGAACTGGAAGCAAAGGAGAGAGACAAAACGGGCATTCAGAACCTCAAAATCAAATATAATCAAGTTTTTGGCTATTACTTTGAAGTAACAAAATCGAATTTGAACAAGGTACCTGATTATTTTATACGGAAGCAAACTCTTGTGAATGCAGAAAGATTCTTCACCAGAGAATTGAAGGAACTTGAAGAAAAAATATTAAGCGCAGAAGAGAGAAGTGTAGAGTTAGAAAAAGAAATCCTTAGGAATCTTTCCAAGAAAATTATATCTCTTGCGGTTTTTCTTAAGGAATTTGCAGACGCTTTAAAAGAAATAGACCTTATTCAGAGTTTTGCATTTCTGGCCATAGAGAGGAATTATACCAAGCCGGTAATCAGAGAAGATACTACCCTTATAATA
>QNDO01000093.1 GCA_003644895.1 Candidatus Hydrothermota bacterium
CTGCTGAAGAGGAAGGATTTCTTAAGAGAGAGGATATTAAAACAAGATTAAAAATTGAAAAAATAAAACTCGTTTCAGAATCCTATCTCGATAACAAATTGTCTTCCATTGCACTAAGTGAAGACGAAGTTGAAAAAATGTTCAATGAGTTTAAGGATTATTTCAATAAAGATGCAGAGCTCCTGATACTTTATTACAAGGATACCACACAGAGTTCCATGTATAAAAAGGTACTTAACTTACGGGGCTGGAGATTATCCCGCCAGATAAAAGCACTAATGAAGTCCAATGCTGTGGTGGGTATAGATACCATAAGGAGTAACCTGGGAGAGCTTTACCTCAATCTGGGTAAGGGTTTTGTAAAATCGGTGGCGAATTTAAAGATTGGGGAAATTGCAGGTCCCATCTCAATGGACGGTTTTTATGTATATATAAAACTCCTGGGCGCAACTCAGGTAAAATATAACCCGGATGAGATAAAATCCCTCCTCAGGGATTATCTTTTAAACAAAAAGAAGCAGAGTGTGGAAGATTCACTTTATAATTATCTTCTAACAAAATATAGTGTAAGGGAGGTAACACAATGAGACATGCTATTGCCCTGGTATTCCTCTTCGGATCCCTGGTCTTTGCACAGGAGAATGTTGTTAAGGATAAAGTTATTGCCAGAGTCGGTGATGAGGTGATAACTCTATCCGAAGTTAATGAGCTTTATGAGCTTTATAAGCCAAGATTTCCAAACATAAGTCCGAAGGAATTGAAGGAGAGGATCTTGAACCAGCTGATAGAGAATAAACTTTTGCTTATGGAAGCAAAGAGTGACACCACAGTAACTGTTTCCGATGAGGAGGTGGAGCAGGCATTAGAAAACAGAATTAAGATATTAGAGTCCCAGTATGGTAAAGAAAATTTTGAGAAAGAACTTGAAAAGGAAGGGTTAACCAGAGAAAGTCTTAAAGATAAGTATAGAGAGTCTGTTAGAGAAGAACTCCTTATTCAGAAATATATTGAAAAAAATATTCGACCCAAAGTAAAAATAACCCCTAAAGAAATAAGGGACTTCTTTGAAGCATATAAAGACTCTCTGAAAGAACCAGACCTCGTCCATGTGGCACATATACTTATTGCTGTGAAACCAGATACCATAAGAGAAAAAGAAGCCTATAGCAGGGCAATGTCCCTATACACCCAGCTGGAGAAGGGTGCAAGCTTTGAAGACCTTGCATTACGTTATTCTGATGACAGAGAAACTGCGGAACAGGGGGGAGAACTGGGCTATGTCCCAAAGGTGACCTTTCCACCGGAAGTACAGAATCAACTATTCTCACTTAAGGTGGGAGATATATCACAACCTATAAGAGGAGACTACGGTTATCACATATTTAAAATCGAGGATAAGAAAGAAAATTCCATCAGGCTAAAACATATACTGGTAAAAGTACACCCCTCAGAGAAAGATTGGCAAGCTGCCTATGATAAAGCGGTTAAAATATCAAAAATGCTAAAGGAGGGTAAGGACTTTTCAGAACTGGCAAAGAAATATTCCGATGATTTGCAGACAAGAGACTTGGGAGGCGATCTGGGATGGATTCCCCTGACAGAACTTGATCCTGATATGAAAGTTTCCATATCCGGCATGAAGCCAGGAGATATAAAGATTATAAAAAGTGAGTTCGGATACCATATAGTCAAATTAATAGATAAGAAGGTAGGAAAAACACCGACTTTCGAAGAGGTATCTCCTCAGATACAGAGTCTACTTGAAAATCAGAAAATTCAGTATGAACTCACAAGGTTAATTGAAAGGCTTAAGAAGAAAATCCACATAGAGAAAAAGCCCATTGAGGGTTGATCTCTTTCTGAAAAAGCTTGGCATACTCAAGCGTAAGGAGACAAAAGAAGCGTCTATTTTTCTTGAGAATAAGAAAATAAAGCCTTCTCATCGCCTCAAAGGTGGAGAATTACTTAAGATTCTAACTGGAGAAAGTGAGATTGAGCTGGAAGTTATAGAGATCCCTCCAGGAAATGTAAAGAAAAAAGAAAGGGAAAAGTATGTAAGGATTATAAAGAGAAAAAGGATTACTTCCAAAGAAAACAGGGATGAATTTTTGAAATGGGTGTTCGGAGACTAATATCTCTGATCAGTATATTATTGCTTTCCTGTGCTTATTTTAATACTTTTTACAATGCCAAAACATATTTCAATGCTGCAGAGAGAGAATACAAAAAAGAGGGTAAATTAACCCCTAAGATAAGACAGAATTATAATAAGGTTATAGAGAAATGCTCAAAGATTTTGGAATTTTATCCCCGCTCAAAATATGTGGATGATGCAGTCTTCCTTACAGCGTTGTCGTATAAAAGATTGGGAGAGAGGGTAAAGGCAGAGAAAAAATTTAAAGAGCTCTTTGAATTTTTCCCCGAAAGTAAATATATCCCGATGGCCCATCTGGAATACGCTGGGCTTCTTCTTGATCAGGAGAGATTTGACGAAGCTTTAGAAGAACTGAATAGAGCAGAAAAAATGGGGCAGAAGAGGGAAAGTGCTCTTTTGAAAGTGAAACTGTTTGTAGCTATGGGAAAATACGGAGAAGCGCTTGAAAACATAAAAACTTTACTCAATGATAAACTTAAAGAGGAGGAAAAAAGAGAACTTTTGTTACTTGGAGCTGAAGCTGCCCTTAAGAAAAAAGATTACGAAATGGCAAAATATTATTTGGGAATGTTATTACATTCAAATTTGAGACCATCTGAAAGATTCAAGACTCGTCTGTTGCTAATAGGAATTCTTGAAAGTGAAAATAAACTGGAAGAAGCATTGCAATCTACAGAAACTCAGGAATACGAGACCGCGAGTGAAGAATATAGAATTCTTGGTATTAAAAAAGCAGAAATTCTGGCCAAGAAGGGAGATATAAAGGGTGCAAAAAAAGTCCTCAGAGCCATTGCTGAAGAAAGAATTCGAGATACATCAATTGCCAGAGCTAAATTGATGCTCGCATCCTTGCTGGAAAAGGAAGATAGCCTAGAGAAAGCTCTGGAAATTTACAATTCTCTGAAAACTAGCCGGTATTATTTTATACAAAGAGAGGCAATGACTAAAAAAAACGCCCTTGAAGAGCTTTTGAGATTAAAGAATGATACTTTAAATGTTGACAAATTCAGACTGGGAGAAATATATCTTTTTCAACTTGAAAGACCCGAAGATGCCTATAGAGTATACCAGGAAATAGTCAATGAAAGTCAGGATGAGGAGGAAAGAGCAAAGGCTCTATATGCCATGTTGTTGATAGCCAAGCACTATTTAAATAATAATATTCTTGCAGACTCACTTCTGAATACGTTGAGAGAACATTATAAAGATACGTATTATGGAAGGGAGGCTATACGTAAATTTGAAAGTGCTGAAAAGTAGAATATTCCTTGCTTTTTTATTATTCCTTATATTTTTATGTTTATCAGGATATCTTTTTTTCAAAAATTATTATTCCATTAAAAGTTCTATTGAGTCTGATTACTCTAAAAGACTTCGCGAAATCTCAGAAATTCTAGCCAAAAATACAGATTATGTAACCCTGTTACATGTTCTTGAAAGAAAAGAAGAGGGCCAGTTCCTTCTCTTACCTGAATGGCTTGATATCAGGGATAAAATGGGTCTTTCTAATATAATTATTCTGGACAAAGATGGCAGGGAGGTGTTCTCCCTGGTTGAGTCTGTTCCTCTTCCCGGAACCAGGAAAAAGAGATTTGAAGCTATAGCTCCCATTATTTCTCCCCGTGGAGACACAGTAGGGTTTATCAGAACTATTGCAACACCAACTTTTCTTACTTCTTTTTATTCGCTTAGGAATAAACTTCTTCTTTTTTCTTTTCTTATATTTATAATATTTGCACTTATGTTTGTTTTTATGTCAATTCTCGAAAAAGAACATTACAGACTCAAAGAAAGACTGAACAGAGCTACAGTATATCTCACCGCCTCAAGACTTGCAGGGGCTCTGGCACATGAGATAAAAAATCCATTGTTTGTGATCCGGGGTAATTTACAGCTCCTCAGAGCCAAGTCTCCGGATAAAAGATACATAGAATCACTTTTGGAAGAGATCGATAGAATCAATCAGATTGTCCTGAAATATGAAAAATTTGGTGAGGATGAGGAAAGGGTGGAGTCAGCAGATCTTTCTCTTGCTGTAGAACGTATTAAGGATCTGATGGATGACAGGCTGAGAAAGAGAGGTAACACTCTGGAAGTTGAGATTAAAGATAAAATAGTATTAAATATGCCGCAGGGAGTACTTCAACAAATACTTTTTAATTTGATTCTGAATGCATATGAGGCTATAGAGAGGCGTGGTAAGATCAGAGTGATAGGCAGTCAGGGAAAGAATCACGTGGTCATAGAAGTTATAGATAATGGTAAAGGAATTAAAAAAGCTGATTTGAAACATGTTTTTGAGCCCTTTTATAGTAAAAAGTCAGGAGGGACAGGGCTTGGTCTCTTCGTGGTTAAACAGCTTGTGGAAGAATTTGGGGGGATGATTTCCATATATTCCAAAGAAGGGAAAGGAACACGTGTTGTGCTTAAGTTCAGGAGGAAAAAATGAGAATCCTCATTGTTGATGATGAAGAAAAAATATGTTTATTATTGAGAGAATTCCTTTCTCAGAGAGGGTATGAAGTGCATTACACATTGGATTCAGGAAGAGTAGGAAGGATGCTGGAGAGAAATAATTTTGATGTGGTAATAACCGACCTAAAAATGCAGCCGGTGGATGGGATGGAGTTGTTGAAATTTATTAAGAAAAAATACCCAGAAACATATGTGATCATCATGACGGCTTTTGGAACCGTAAAAAATGCTGTTCAAGCAATGAAAGAAGGTGCATTTGACTATCTTGTGAAGCCCTTTTCCCTTGATGAATTGGAGATAAGTCTTAAAAAAATCGAGGATAAAATTAAACTGGAGTGGGAAAATAAGAATTTAAGAGAAGGAATCGCAAGAAAATACGGTGAGATGATTGGAAAAAGTGAAAAGATCAATGAAATTAAGGAATTGATAATAAAAGTTGCACCAATGGATACCACAGTGCTAATAACGGGAGAAACAGGGACTGGAAAAGAACTCGTGGCAAGAAAAATTCACGAGATGTCTCCCCGATCCCCTAAGCCCTTTGTTGCCGTGAATATCTCAGCATTCCCCGATACATTGATAGAATCAGAGCTTTTTGGATATGAAAAAGGAGCTTTTACGGGAGCAAGTAGCCCAAAGCCAGGTCTTTTCGAAATAGCAGACGGGGGCACCCTCTTTATAGACGAAATCGGCGAATTGAGTAAGCCACTGCAGGCCAAATTGTTGCGAGTGCTTCAGGATAGAAAAATCACTCGACTAGGAAGTACAAGGGAGATAGAATTGGATGTTAGAATCATATGTGCTACCAACAGAAATCTCGAAAAAGAGGTAGCAGCGGGTAATTTCAGGGAAGATTTGTATTATAGAATAGCTGTTTTTCCTATACATTTGCCTCCTCTTCGGGAGAGAATTGAGGATATCCCACTCTTAGTAGAGCATATTTTAAGAAGACTGGGACATAAAAGGGGAATAGAGGATGATGCGCTGAGTAAACTTATGAGCTACGACTGGCCTGGAAATGTTAGGGAACTAGAAAATGTTCTTGAACGTGCGATGATACTTTCAGGAGGCGAAATTATAAAGGAAGAACATGTTTTATTGAAACAGGTTAAAGAAGATATTAACATCCCGAAGAATATGAGCCTGGAGGAGCTTGAAAAGAACCTGATAATTAAAGCACTACAGGAAAGTGGTGGTAACAGGAAAAAAGCGGCGGAACTCTTGGGCATATCGAGGAAGATGCTGTACACCAGATTAAAAAAATATAACTTGGAATAGGTGTGCCATATGGAACATTTTAAGTGTACCTTAAGGGAACAAGTGCTGGATGTATATATGCAAAAACGCAGAATGGGGCGAGTTTGTCACTTGGCAGTGATTTTGCAGAATAGAATAGTGGAAAAGGAGGTGTAAAAATGAAAAAGGTCTTCACACTAATAATAATAGGAACTCTGGTGATGATGTCATGTCAGAAACAGACAACAGCACCAGAGGAAACAGATAATGAAGCTATCTCTGAACTCATCAGTACC
>QNDO01000094.1 GCA_003644895.1 Candidatus Hydrothermota bacterium
ATATGGTATTTAGAGAGAATAATATTCTATATCCTACACTTAAAGCACTCCTTGGTAAGGGAGAGTGGCTGGCAATCAAACAGCAGGAAAAAGAATTTGGTTATTACGGTATAGAGGTTAAGGACAAATGGCGTCCAGATGTCAAGCCCATATATCCATATGAGATATCAGAAGTTATCTCAGAAGAACAATTGTCAAAGATACCAGATTATATGAAGAAAGAGCTTTCCAAAAGAGAAGTAAAAATTCAGCCTGACACGTATAAAATATATAATGAAAAGGATATTGCACTTGAAGTTGGGTTTCTTAACTCAGAGAATCTGAATCTAATATTTAAATACCTCCCTATAGATATTACTTACATAGATGAGAACGACCGTGTTAAATTCTACTCAGGGGGTAGTCGATTATTTAAAAGGTCACCCTCTATTATTGGAAGGCCAGTTCAGCTATGTCATCCTCCGAAGAGCGTATACATGGTAAATAAAATTCTCGACGCCTTCAAGAGCGGAAAAAGGGATTTTGCTGAGTTCTGGATTCAGATGGGAGAAAGATTTGTATATATTAAGTATTTTGCCCTAAGGGATGAGGAGGGTAATTATAAAGGTACTCTGGAAGTTACTCAGGAAATCGGGTATTTCAAAGAACTTGAGGGAGAAAAGAGACTACTTGATTGGGAGTGATGTACAATAATCGCCAGAAATGAATTGTCTGCGTATAAAGAAAAGAGCTGGATTGAGAATATAATAGAATATACAAATGCTGAGGAGCTTATGGCTGCTGTGAGGTCATGGATAAAAAAGAATAATTACAGAAAGGTAGGTCTGGAATTTACTGTGGAACGGGATTCTTATATGCTGTTTCTTACTGTTTTCCAGAGATTGAATCCCGATGTAGAGATAGCTGATATTCATGATTTGATTGTGGAGCTAAGAAAATTTTAAGTTTTTGGAGAGCCTATTTTACTTTCCAGAATCTCTTTTACCTTCCGAGCATCAGCCCTTCCTCTGGTTTCTTTCATGACCTTGCCAATTAGTGCCCCAAGAACCCCGGTTTTGCCATTCCTAAATTTTTCCACAAGCTCCTGATTCTCTTCGAGAACCTTATTGATGATCTTTTCCAGCTCTTGAGAAGAGATAGTAGAACTTAAAGCTTCCTCTAGTAAGTGCTTAAGGGATTCTTCATTATAGAGTGTCTTTTTAAAAATATCCTTAGCCATATTATAGGAAAGTTTCCCCCTGGAGACGTAATTTAGAAATTCCCCGAGCTCCTCTGCATGGATACGGAACTCCTGGATTCCAAGATTATTCTCATTCAGGTAACCAAGTATCTCCACATTAATCCAGTTGGCCAATAATCTTTTATCTTCAGCTACTTGAGCTGCTCTTTCGAAATAATCGGCAAGATTCTTATTCAGAGAAAGTATCCTTGCCTGATCTTTTCCTATATTGTATTGGGAAACAAATCTTTTGAGTTTTTCATCGGGAAGCTCAGGAAGTGTTTTCTTCAATTCTTCTATTTCTGTATCCCGCACCACCAGAGGAGGGAGATCAGGCTCAGGGAAATATCTGTAGTCATGGGCTTCCTCTTTAACTCTCATGGTTCTGGTTTCCTTCTTATATTCATCCCACAGCCTTGTTTCCTGTATAACGGTTCCCCCTCCTTGGAGAATTTTTTTCTGTCTTTCTATCTCATGATTTAGGCCATCGTAAACCGATTTAAATGAATTCAGGTTTTTTAATTCAACCTTTACACCCAGTTTCTCTCCTGGTTTACGGAGGGAGATGTTGGCATCCACCCTCAGTTCTCCTTTTTCCATATCACATTCTGACACCTCCAGATATCTTAATATCAACCTTAGCTTTTCAAGAAAAGTACGGGCTTCTTCTGGGGAATTCATATCCGGAAGAGTCACCATTTCAAGAAGAGGGATACCGGAACGATTGTAATCGAGAAGTACCTCTCCTGTATCTGTATGTATTGATTTGGCTGCTTCTTCTTCGATATTCATCCTTTCCAGTCTTATTCTTTTGTATCCCTTGGAGGTTTCTATTTCGATGTAACCACCAGTGGCTAAGGATTCAGTATACTGAGTTATCTGGTATCCCTTAGGGAGATCTGGATAAAAATAATTCTTTCTGTAAAATCTCGAAAGCTTGTGGATATCTGCATGAAGGGCAAGTGCAACCTTAAGAGCAAGCCTTACTGCTTCTTCATTAAGAACAGGGAGAGCCCCTGGATAGCCAAGACACACAGGACAGATATGAGTATTGGGTGTGGCACCATATTCATTTTTACATTTACAAAACAGTTTTGTCTCAGTGTTTAATTGTATGTGGATTTCCAGTCCTATTACAGGCTCCAGCTTATTTTCCATACAATTACTTTAATGTTTACTTTGAAAAAATTCAAGAAATCAAGTAAAATTATAATATTCAACGTTTAAGGAGGTTCCGATGGAAGGGAAAAAACCTTTCGAACTTGAGATCGATGAAGCAAAGGCCCAGGGAGTTTATGCAAATCTTGTAATGATAACCCATTCTCCTTCAGAAATAATTCTTGATTTTGCCAGAATTATGCCTGGACTACCCAAAGCAAAGATACAGTCCAGAATCATAATGACCCCTCAACATGCAAAACTACTTCTTAAGGCACTGGAGGATAATATCAAAAAATATGAGGCAAGATTTGGAGAGATCAAGCTTCACGGTCTTGAGGAGAGGAGGGTAGGTTTTAATCCCACAGAAGAAGAGAAATAGATGATATATCTTGCTCGTATCGAATATGACGGTACAGACTTCTTCGGATGGCAGATTCAGAGAGACAAGAGGACGATACAGGGAGAGATAATGAAAGCTCTCAAAAGAATAACGGGTATATCCGTGAAGGTTGTGGGAGCATCTCGTACAGACAGGGGAGTTCATGCCAGGGGACAGCTGGCTTCCTTTCATTTTCCAGAGGAACCAAAACTCGGGCCTGAGGAGTTAAAAAGAGCAATGAATGCTATTCTCCCTCACGACATTTACATTCATGAAATGAAGAAAGTTGATACAGATTTTAATGCAAGGTATCGTGCAAAAAAGAAGAAGTATGTTTACAGGATACTTCCGGAGAAAAGATCCCCAATAAGAAGACGATTTCTTCTCGAACTGCCCTTCACACCCGACCTGGAGATTTTAAATGAGAGTGCCTCTTATTTAAAAGGCACTATAGATTTCTCTTTTTTAAAAATAGAAGAGGGGAAATCCCCTAATGTGGAATTTGAGAAAGCAATGTGGTACAGGGTAGAGGATGAATATGTTTTTGAAGTTGTGGCCAATAGATTTCTTTATAAACTTGTAAGGATGCTCGTGGGCATGATGCTCAAGGCGGCTTGGAAATTTAAAGACGCTGGAGCATTTAAAAAATTCCTTGATGGTGAAGATGAACATATCTGGGTGGTTCCTCCGCGGGGACTTACTCTGGATGAGGTTTATATTTAAAAATAAAGGAGGATAGAGAATGAAAATATTTGTTGATACAGCCAATATCAAAGAAATAGAAGAACTGGTAAGCTGGGGCATTATAGAAGGGGCAACTACCAATCCAACGCTGATTTCAAGAGAGGAGGGAGATCCCAAGGATATTATTAAAAAAATATGTGAACTTGTAAAAGGACCTGTCTCTGCAGAAGTGGTCTCACAGGACGCTGAAGGAATGATAAAAGAGGCCAGAGAACTGGCCAAAATAGATGAACATGTTGTCATAAAAATCCCCATGACAGTTGAGGGTCTCAAGGCTATAAAAGTCCTTTCACAGGAAGGAATTAAATGCAATACAACTCTGGTATTTACTCCCATGCAGGCTCTGCTTGCGGCAAAGGCAGGAGCAAGATATGTGTCTCCTTTTGTGGGAAGACTCGACGATATATCCAGCTATGGTATGAGACTTATTGAAGATATACTCACCATATTTGATAACTATGGTTTTAATACAGAGGTTATAGTTGCATCCATCAGACACCCAATGCATGTACTTGAAGCAGCATTGATGGGAGCCCATATAGCAACTATCCCTCCTAAAGTAATAAGACAGCTGGTAAATCATCCACTCACAGATATTGGTATTGAAAGATTTCTCAAAGACTGGGAAAAGGTGAAAAAGAGATGAGAAAAATCCTATATTTTGTTTTTGTTTTTCTTGTTTTGGCATCGGGTTTTTATCTCTTTCATGTTCAGAAACTGGAAAATAACAGCTCCACAGAAGTAAAAAATCTGTTTGTAGACACAGCAGTTGCAGACGAACAGATCACAATATCCAGAAGGACCGCCATCGTAACTGCCACTGAAAGAGTTAAGGAAGCGGTTGTTTCCATCACAGTTATAGGAACAAGATTGGTAGCAGGAAGAAATCCCCTTTTTGAGGATCCATTTTTTGATTTTTTCAGGGATTTCTTCCCTCCGTATTATTATAAACAAAGGGTGGTATCCCTGGGTTCAGGTGTGATAATTTCACCTGATGGTTACATAATAACCAATGAACATGTGGTGGAGGGAGGTGATACAGTAAAAGTAACTTTACCGAATGGAAGAAACTTTGACGGAGAAATCGTGGGTATAGACAAACGTCATGATATTGCCCTTATTAAAATTCATGGCCAATCATTACCATATGCAAAACTCGGTAATTCCGATGATCTTTACATCGGAGAATGGGCTATTGCCATTGGAAATCCTCTTGGTTTTTTGATGGAAGATGTGGACCCCACTGTTACAGTGGGTGTTATATCTGCTGTTCACAGGACTATAAAGGGAAGAGGAGAAAGAGTATACCGGGATATGATACAGACAGATGCAGCCATAAACCCGGGTAATTCAGGTGGAGCTCTGGTGAATTCACTGGGGGAGGTTATTGGTATTAATACCTTTATTTTATCCCAATCAGGGGGTTCAGAGGGACTGGGTTTTGCTATACCCATAAATACTGTGAAGAAGATTGTAAATGAATTAAGAAAATATGGTTATGTTAGGGAAGCTTACATCGGTGTAATTTGTCAGGATTTAACAAAGAAACTCGCCAGTACACTGGGATATAATAAGAGTTACGGTATTTTTGTCACAGATGTTTACGACAAATCTGTAAAACTAAGAGAAGGAGACATTATTGAGAAGGTTAATGGAAGAAAAATTTTCAATCTCGGAGACTGGGAAGATTTCACATATGCTGTACTACCGGGCGAAAGGCTAAAAATTCTTGTATATAGAAATGGGAAGGAGAAACTTATAGAAGTTGTTGCAAAGGAACTGCATATGGATCATGTGTATATAAAAGATTTTGGAATGTATCTCTCAACTCTTACTGATCCATTAAGAGTGATTTATTCTATAAATCATGAAGAAGGTGTATTCGTGGAGGAGGTGGAACCTGGAAGCTTAGGCCAAAGATTAGGATTTATAAAGGGTGATGTAATTTACAGAATCAATAGAAAAAATATTGCGAATGTGGAAGAGTTCAAAAACATGTTGAAGAGCACAACCAGAGGTGGATTGGTATTCTTTATTGAACGTAAAGGAGAAAACTTTATACTTCAGATAAGGTGATATTATGAAGAGAGAAACCAAAGTCGGGTTAACTATTGTATTCCTGGTGTCCCTCCTGGTCTTTGGTTACCTATGGGTTAAGGAATATAGGATCAGGGTAAGGAAACATGAGTATTACATTTCTTTTCCAGAAGTTGGCTGGGTCAAGAAGGGAGATCTTGTGACCATACTGGGTGTTCCTAAGGGAAGGGTAGAGAAGGTTGTTCTTTACCCGGATAGTGTGGTTGTGAAGGTTTCACTGGACGAAATATATCTTACGGAAGGTAGTCATGCGTATATAGAAAGCCAGGGGCTCATAGGGCAGATGAGGATTTCTATAATATTGGGAAAAGGAGATACTTTGAAAGAAGGGTCCTTAATTAGAGGTGTAAAAAGGAAAGACCTTGGAGAGCTTATTTCTTCTGTTGGGGATCTTGTAGACTCATTACTTACAGTGGTGGACCGTGTAAATTCACTTTCCATAACCGTGGAAAATTTCACCAATTCCTTAAACAATAATCTTGTGGTTTTCAGGAGAGAATTAACCGATTTTAAGGACTTTCTTAAAGATTTACTGGC
>QNDO01000095.1 GCA_003644895.1 Candidatus Hydrothermota bacterium
ACAGGAGGCAAAAGTCCAAGGTTTGCATTCATGGGCTGGAAATCCTTTTTGTCATTCTCAGTCACGTATCTGAGCAGCGCTCCAATCATAGTGGTTTCTGGAGGGGGAGGTAAAGGTCCTCCCATTTTTAAAATGTTATATATGTTTAGCGCTGCCATTAATCCACCCATAATAGCTTCCACATATCCTTCTGTTCCTATAAGCTGCCCCGCAAAAAGTATTCTTGGGTCTCTCTTCAACCTCAGGTGAATATCCAGGAGTCCAGGGGAGTGTATGTAGGTGTTTCGATGTACAGCCCCATATCTAAGAAAAACAGCATTTTCGAGGCCGGGTATCATACGGAAGACCCTTTTCTGTTCCGGGTACTTGATTTGAGTCTGGAAGCCCACCAGGGAAAACATTGACCTTTCTTTGTTTTCCGGTCTCATTTGAACCACAGCATAGGGGGTTTTGCCGGTTTTTGGATCTTTGAGTCCTCTGGGATTGAGAGGGCCGTATCTCAGGGTTTCCGGTCCCCTCCTTGCCATAACTTCTATGGGCAAGCATCCCTCAAAATATTTCTTTTCTTCTTCAAGATGAGGTATATGGACTTCTGCATTAAGCAATGCTTCCACAAAGTTATAATATTCCTCTTTTGTCAGGGGGGCGTTAAGATAAGAACTATCGTCAAGACCGTGTCTATCCCTGTAATACAATTTCGAAAAGTCAAGGGTCTCAGCGTCTACAATGGGTGATAATGCATCAAAAAAATAAAGAAACTCATCTCCAGTCAGTTTTTTTATCTCCAGGGCAAGGGCATCCGAAGTGAGAGGACCTGAAGCAATGAGGACTATCCCTTCAGATGGAAGAGATGTTATCTCTTCCCTGATGACCTTTATATTTGGATGGGACTCAATAAGATTTGTTACTTCCTGAGAAAATTTCAGTCTGTCCACCACCAGGGCCTTGCCCCCTGGAAGGGAATGTTTTTCCGCAATTTCGAGTAAATAAGAATGCAGGGTTTTTAATTCCTCTTTTAGTAATCCATGGGCATTGGTTACTTCCACAGATTTCAATGAATTACTACACACAAGTTCCGCAAAATACTCTGTATTGTGTACAGGGGTCATTCTTGCAGGTCGCATTTCAAAAAGTATGACCTCAATATCCCTTTCCGCAAGCTGCAGAGCAGCTTCAGAACCTGCAAGACCTCCCCCTATGATGTGGACTTTCACATACTGATTTTATAGTCTGAAAAGGGGATTTACAAATAAAAACTCTTAAATCTGCCTTGAAGTGCTTGTGCTTCTGCTTTATCATAATAATTCAAAAGGAGGGTCCCCATGAGTGTAGATGCAATTTATAAGGATATTGAAACAAGAATGAAAAAAGCAGTTGAAAACTTTAAAACAGAAATTTCCAGACTCAGGACAGGTAGAGCGACTCCTGCTATCCTGGATGGAGTGAGAGTTGAATATTACGGTGCTCAGGTCCCCCTTAATCAGGTGGCCAATATTGCCATTCCCGATGCCAGTCTCATAGTCATTCAACCATGGGATAAGACAATAATTGGAGAAATAGAGAGGGCTATAAAAAAATCAGGTTTGGGGCTTAATCCACAAAGTGACGGAAATGTAATAAGATTGCCCATTCCTCCCTTATCTGATGAAAGAAGAAGGGAACTCGTAAAAATAGTGAAAAAATTTGCTGAAGACGCAAGGATTGCAGTGAGAAATATAAGAAGGGATGGTATGGAGAAAGTAAAAAGAATGGAAAAGGATAAGGAAATATCGGAGGATGAGCGCAAAAGAGCTGAAGAAAAGATACAGGAGATTACAGATAAGTATATTGATGAAATAAATAAGATATTGGACAGCAAGGAGAGGGAGATACTTGAAGAATAAACTTCCTGTTCATGTTGCCATCATAATGGATGGTAATGGAAGATGGGCAAAAGAGAGGGGGTTACCTCGTATAATCGGCCATAAGGTTGGAGCAGAATCCGTAAGGGAAATTATACGAACTGCAAAGGAAATAGGTATTAAATATCTCACTCTTTTCACCTTTTCCACGGAAAACTGGAGGAGACCTGAAGAAGAGGTCAATTTCCTAATGGATATGTTAAAGCAGCTTCTCAGAGACGAAGTGGAGGATTTGAAGCGAAACGGTGTACGTCTTAGGGCTATGGGCAGACTGGATATGCTTCCACGGAGAGTGAAAGAAGAACTGGAGTATGCAGAAAGAGAGACAGAAATGAATAAAGATCTTACTGTAATTCTTGCTCTCTCATACAGTGGAAGAGCTGAAATTGTTGATGCTGTAAAAAAAATGGTAAGAAAAGCCCCTAACCCTGAGCATGTTACTGAAGATACATTTAGAAACTTTCTGTATTTGCCGGATGTCCCCGAACCGGATTTGATGATAAGGACCAGTGGTGAGATGAGGATTTCCAATTTTATGCTGTGGCAACTTGCTTACACGGAACTATATTTTACAAAGACCCTCTGGCCAGACTTCAGGAGGGAAGAATTCTTAAAGATCATAGAAGATTATACAAAAAGGGAAAGGAGATTCGGTGGTATCCCTACTTAAGGAACTGAAGAGAAGAGTTCTCACAGCTTTCATTTTGATACCTCTCTTTTTAGGAATTCTGTATCTGGGGAAATATGCTTTTGCCGCATTGATAATAGTCTTTATTACCGGAGCTTTTCTTGAATTTGCTACACTCTACGATCTGGGAATACGAATTAAAATCACGGGAATGATTTGGCTTATTACTCTCATCATTCTCACTGTTTTTGAAAGAACCAGTCTCGTAATTCTTTTGCCACTTGCTTACTTTTTTCTTATCCCATTTTTCTGGAATAAAGGAGATTCAATTAAAAAACTCTCCTTGGGGATTTTTATACTTGTGTATCTTTCATTTGGCGCTGTTACAGTTTATTTTATAAGAACTTTCTTTGGTTTTTATCATGCCCTTTCCTTTTTCCTCATAATCTGGACTTTTGATAGTGCTGCGTATCTTTCTGGTAGCCTCTGGGGGAAACGCAGACTGGCTGTTAAAATAAGTCCCAGGAAATCAGTGGAAGGGTATCTCTTGGGGATTTTGTTCACGGTTCCCATTGTAATAGCCATGAAATACATAGGTATTTATCGGCTGCCTCTTGTTAAGGCTATTCTTGGGGGTGTTTTTATATCCATTCTTTCACAGGTCGGTGATCTTGTGGAATCTGCCATGAAAAGAGAGGTGGGGGTTAAGGATAGCTCCACCATTTTCCCGGGACACGGAGGTTTTCTGGACCGGGTGGATAGTATAGTATTTACTGCACCATTCTATTTTATTTTTCTATTGAGGGTGATCTAAAATGAAGATCAGGGAATTTCAGAAGATAATAAGGGAAACTTATTTTGAAAAAGACTCAAAAAGAGGAAAGGCCGAAACCTTTCAGTGGTTTATTGAGGAGATAGGAGAACTTGCAAGGGCACTCAAAAGTGGAAAAGAAAGTGAGATGATTCATGAATTCTCCGATGCCATTGCCTGGTTATTTTCTCTGGCAAATCTGTACGGTGTGGATATGGAAGAGGCAGTAGCAAGGTATAAAGAAGGTTGTCCCAAGTGTCACCATATACCGTGTATCTGTGACGAAAACAGAAAAAAAAGACCTTGAAGAATTCCAGGATCCCCGGTAAAATTAATTATAGATATGAAGGAGGAATATGATGAAAATAGCAATCCCCAGCAAAGGTCCAAAAGGTCTACTTGAAGAGGTTGAAGAACATTTTGGTAGAGCAGAGTATTATACAATTGTTGAAGTTAGTGATAATAAAGAAATTACCAGGGTACAGGTGGAAAAAACTCCCTTTACCTCTCATGGTCCAGGTGATATACCCAACTGGCTCAAATCCCTTGGAGTAGATTTGGTAATTGCAAGGGGTATGGGGCATAGAGCAGTGGATTTTTTTAACCAACTGGGTATACAGGTGGTTACCGGGGCCAATGGTATGATTAAAGACATCGTGGATGCTTATCTCAAGGGGACACTGGTGGTAGAGGAGTGGAAAGGGAAGGAATGCGGAGAGGGTGAGTGTGATCATTAAAGCGAGAAGCGTAAAGCGAACAGCGTCAAGCGGTAGACGGGAGACGGATTATTTAGTTCGGTAAACGGTAGACGGTAAACGGGGAACGGACTTTATAAATTTAAAATAAATTTAAAACAAAAACATTAATCCTTCTACCGTCTATCGAACTCTTTGTCATTCTGAGCGAAGCGAAGAATCTCAAAATATATTAAATGTATAATTATTCCCCCTCACCCTAACCCTCTCTTCTCATTCTGTTCGGAGACCTCACGGTTCCCTTAAGGGTGAGGGAATTATATTTTATCTCCGCCTACCGTTTACCGTCTACCGAATCTTCCCTTGTCCGCTTTACGCTGCACGCTTTACGTCTCTCTGAGATTCTTCGTCGTCTGCCTGAGGCAGACTCCTCAGAATGACAACAAGTAATCCATTCTTCAATCGTTTCCCGTCTTCCGTCTACCGTCTCCCGGTCCTTTTTACCTAATCTTTACAACCTTAACTAATTGGTTCTTGCCGGGTTTCTTCACAAAATAAATACCTGGTAAAACTGCTCGGCCTTCCTTGTCTTTGCCGTCCCAATAAGTGAGATCGCCGAGCTTTCTCACCAGCCTTCCTGAAGCATTATATATTTCAAGATTCTGTGTATTGAAATAACACACGCTGTAAAATGGATTTGGATATGCCTTTATAATGGGTTTGTGCAATTTTACTTCTTTGACATATAAACTACCACCAGCCTCGGTATAACGCTCCGTAAATTCCTGCCAGTAAAGCTGAGCAACAGTTGCATTTTTGATTATAATTACGTTTTCATCATTGTATCCTGTTCCGCTATTTGACCAGTTCATGGAGCCCGTTTCCACAAAAATCTTGTCCACCACCATAAATTTATCATGCAGAGAATACCATTGTGATGGGAGATTTTCCCAGTAAACCGGAACGCCTGCATTATATAGACTATCGTATTCAGGATTTGAAGCATTGTTTTCGTGAACGCCACCCACCCACACTCCTCTCTGAAAAGCAGATATAAGGGCATCCCCAAGGTCATCTCTTGTAAAACTGTAGATAAGATATCCTATCTCAGACTGGGCCCTGTTGACAAGATTAACAAGATATTGAATTGGATTATCCTGGGGTGAAAAATAGACCCATATAGAATCTCCTCCGACAACAAAAGAATGAGTCGGAAGGACATCGGTTTTATTTGTTCCAGTCCTGGCATTGTTAGTATCAGGAGTATCTGTGGAGCTTCCCCACATCTGGTTGAATTCACGTTCAAAAGCGTCTGCCAGCTCGGTACTTTTAATGACTATTGCATTATCTGCATGAAGATAATCAGATGCATTAAAACTGCCTGTCCATATCCAGTCATTCACAGGATCTCCATCTCTATAATCTCGGACAATGAATTTATGATGCATAATATGAGATGTGGAGTTATCACCTATTCCTTCATGTATTACTGGTATTCCTGCATTTATGAGGTCTTGAGTTCCCTGTCTATCTATGTAACTGTAATCTGTTATGACCCTTACTTTAACACCTCTATTCCATGCAGCGATCAGGGAATCCACTATTGTGTCAGTGAAACATTCGTACATGGCAATATCTATGGAATACTGGGCTTCATGAATGAATTTTCCAAGCTTTTTGCGGAGCGTATCGTCCTGAAAGTATACATAATAAACTGCATTCCCCACCTGTACACGGAAAGTGTCGGAGGTTGAAGAATTGTTATCGTTGTCTATAGCGTACACATAGTATTCTATCAAATCACCATCATTTTGTCCGGGGATTGTAAAATAGAAGAAAGAATCCACTGTACTATCGGGAAGTACATCCGTCCAGACTCCGAAATTGACCCTGTAATATAGTCTTGAGGTAGTGATAGTTCCATCGTCGGTAATGGTAGCAGTCACTGTTATATCCTCTCCAGCTTGGGGGGATACAGGATACCTTGTTATACACTTTATATCAGGAGATTGTGTTGGACTGGAAAAGGATGCATCATCCACATAAAAAACAGCATCACCATCCCAATCAGTATCATCGTA
>QNDO01000096.1 GCA_003644895.1 Candidatus Hydrothermota bacterium
TGCTTCAGCTATTCTGAATCGAGTAACATCTTTTATGTTTTTTAATAATATTCTCATCTCCTAACTCTATTTTAATCTTCCTCTTGGTTTTACCTATAATCTCTATTTCTATTTTGATGGTCTCCGAGGGTAAAAAATTCTCTACCACCTCTGGCCACTCAATGAGTTTAATGGCTTCTTTGTCCTCAAGCAGGTCAAAAAAACCAGAGAGGAAAACTTCTTCACTGTATTTTATACGGAAGAAATCGATATGATACAATTTTGTTTCCTCATCTTCAAAAACATTAATTATTGTAAAACTGGGGCTTCTTACACCCTTTATACCAAAATAATCCGCAAAACCTCTCACAAATTCCGTTTTCCCCGCACCCAGCTCTCCTTTAAGGATTATTACACTCCCCGCATCAACATATTGTGCCAGACATCTGGCCACTTTTCTGGTTTCACGGGGTGAATAGGTTAATATTTCCAATTTACTCATAAAATTCGAGGATGTAAGGAGCTCTTTCTTTTAGGTATTCGTAGACAAGGGATTTCACCTCAGAAGGGGTTTTCAAATTCAACGCCTTTTCCACAATATTTTCTGCCTCTTTGAATTCAATATTTCTTATAAGTTTTTTAGTTTCCAGTATCAGGGATGGAGTCAGGGAAAGTTCGTCCACTCCAATACCAACAAGAAGGATTATCCCGTACGGGTCAGAAGAAATCTCTCCACATACATCAACTATAAGGTTCTTCTTCCGTCCCACATCTGTAACATATTTTATCATATAAATCACACTGGGATGTAAATGACTAAAAAGATATGAAATCCGCGGGTTTTTCCTGTCAACAGCAAGGGTATATTGGGTTATATCGTTTGTTCCTATACTCACAAAATCCAGCATATCAGCCATTTTATCAAGGACAAACACAAGAGAGGGAACTTCCACCATAATTCCAAATTTAGGCTGCTGAAATTTGTATCCCTCCTGTTCCAGTTCTTTCTTAACCTTAAGGAAAAATTTCTTTGTTTCCACTACTTCTTCATGGCAGCACACCATGGGAATCATAAATCTGATATTACCCAGATCATTTGCCCGCATAATGGCTCTCAACTGTGTTCGGAATAAATCTTTTCTTTGAAGGAGTAATCTTATCCCCCTCAAGCCCAAGAAGGGATTTCTTTCATAATAATTATCAATAGCTTTATCTCCGCCAATATCAAAAGCTCTGATAGTCAGAGGAAAAGGATACAGTTTATGAGCAACCTCCCTGTAAATCTCATACTGTCTTTCCTCATCATCTTTCACACTGTAAAAGAGAAGTTCTGTTCTGAAAAGACCCACACCATAATCTCCTATTTCTTTCACAAGTTCAATTTCCTCAGGTATATCTATATTAGCCATAAGTACAAATTCTCTTCCATCAAGGGTAGCAGCTGGTAATTCCTTTATTTCACTAAGTCCCTGTTCGTACTTTATATAATCCTCCTGAAGTTTTTGATAGTGGGCAAGGGTAGCATCCTGAGGATTTGCAATTACAAGTCCTTTGGCACCATCAACTATCACCATGTCACCATTGGCTATCCTTTTTGTTGCGTTTTCCACACCAAAAACGGCTATTATTTTATAATCTCTAAAGATTATAGCTGCGTGTGAAGTTTTCCCTCCACCCTCCACAATCACGGCTTTAACCCCTCTTTTCAATATTTCAACTGCTTCATCCACAGCGACATCATCGGTCACGATTATCTTATCCTCTTCCCTTACCTTTCTTTTTTCGAGATTCTTGATACCTTTAAGTAGATCTCTTCCTAATTTCCTGATTTCCTGAGCTCTGTCTTTCAGATACTGGGTGCCGAATTTTTCAAGCTGCTCGGCTTTTTGTCCTATAATATGGTAGATGGCAAACTCTGCAGTTCTTCTTTTCTCCTTGATTAAATCCATCACCTGCTTCTCAAGTTCAACATCTTTCAAAATACTAATCTGTACATCGATCAGCTTCACTATTTCCTCTGGTAGATCCACCTTAGCAAGTTCCAGATCCTTCACAAGGTTATCCCTCACCTTCTTAAAGAGTTCTATTTCTTTTTCAATTTCTTCAACACTAATTTTACGTGAATCTACATGAATCTCACCTATTCTCCAGACAGTTGCTTCACCAATGAGTATTCCCGGTGAAATAGGAATACCCTTCAACACTATTTCACTCTTACTCTTCACCGAAGCCCTCCTCCACAAGTTTTGTCAGTGCCTCTATTGCCTCATCCTCATCAGGCCCCTCTGTACGGATGATTATTTCGGTTCCCTTTGGTGCTACAAGCATCATGAGACCTAAAATACTTTTACCATTAACCTCCATACCGTCCTTTTCAACAGTAACTTCTGATTGAAATTGACTCGCAGTTTCAGCAAAAAGAGTCGCGGGTCTTGCATGTATACCAAGCTTATTTGGGACCATCACCTTCTTCTCTCTCATAGAAATTCTAACCTATAATCCAGTATCTGGACATCATGTTCTCTCTCCACAAAATTCACCACCTGTGAAAGTATTGAATTGGACAGATTTCCTCTATTAGATACATGTGCAACAGCAAGCTGAGCCCTTCTCCAAACATCCTGGTCATCTATCTCAGAAACTGAAACGTTAAATTTGTTACGAATTCTATCTTTTAATCTCTTGAGAATTCCACGTTTATCCTTGAGCGAATTTGAAGCAGGAATATACAGGTCCAGGATCAAAACCCCAACCAGCATCCTTATACCTCAAATACCTCTTCAATGGTATACACCTCTAATATATCCCCCGCCTTTATTTTCTCAAATCCTTCAACCTTAATCCCACATTCATATCCAGCCTGAACTTCTCTTACATCCTCTTTGAATCTTTTGAGAGAACTTATTTTCCCTTCGTAGATAACTTCGCCTTCCCTCTTGATTCTTACTTTTGCATCTCTTCTTACAACTCCATTCAATACATAACATCCGGCAACAGTGCCCACTTTGGGGACTCTAAAGACCTGTCTAACTTCAACGGTCCCCAGTTCTACTTCCTTAAGGACGGGCTCTATAAGCCCTTTTAGCATCTTCTCAACATCTTCAAGCAAATCATATATAACCCGATACACTTTTATGGTAACACCGAGCTCTTTAGCCTTCTCTCTTGCTCTTGGATCAATATTTGTATTGAATGCGAGGACGACTCCCTGAGCAGTGTATGTAAGTTCCACATCTCCCTCAGTAACAGCCCCAACGCCTGCATAAAGTATGTAAGGTTTTACATCCTTCACTTGCATATTTGCAAGTGAATCTGATATGGCCTCAGCAGAACCTCTACAATCTGCCTTAATTACCACGGGCAGCTCCTTAAGTTCTCCCGACTTGATTCTTTCTTCAAGTTTTTTGAGAATCAATATTGATTCTCCTCGGGCCATTTGCTGTTTTTTGATAGCTCTTCTCTCCTCCGCAACTTTTTTAGCTTCATTATCAGATTCATAAACCTCAAATTTATCACCTACCTCTGGTAGCTCCTCAAAGCCCTGAACAAGTACAGGTGTTGAGGGTCCAGCTTCCTGGATTCTTTCCCCATTTTCATTGTACATAGCTCTCACCCTTCCAAATACCGTACCTGCCACAAAATAATCCCGCATTCGAAGAGTCCCTCTCTGAACCAGAACAGTCCCTACTGGTCCTTTGCCTTTGTCAAGTTTGGACTCCAGGATTACTCCTTTTGCCAGACCTTTTGAAGTGGATCTAAGCTCAAGCTCCTCTGCTTTGATGAGTATTGCCTCAAGAAGTTCTCCCACGTTTTGCCCGGTTTTGGCAGAAACTTCAACCATAATAGTGTCTCCACCCCACTCTTCAGGTATGAGACCCTGCTGGGAAAGCTCTCTTTTAACTCTTTCCGGCTCTGCATCTGGCAGATCTATCTTATTAATTGCAACGATAATGGGAACTCTTGCGGATTTGGCATGATTAATAGCTTCCACAGTCTGTTCCTTAACTCCCTCATTGGCGGCAACTACCAGAATAACAATATCCGTGACTTGAGCACCACGAGCCCTCATGGCGGTAAAGGCTTCATGCCCCGGTGTATCTATGAATGTTATCTTATGACCTTCATATTCTACCTGATATGCCCCTATATGCTGTGTGATTTGTCCAAACTCATTCTCAGCTACATGGGATTTACGAATGTAATCAAGAAGAGTTGTCTTCCCGTGATCCACGTGACCCATAACAGCTACCACAGGTGGTCTAGGTTCCAATTCTCCCTCTTCAATTTCCTCTTCTCTCTCCTCCACCATCTCTTCTTCAAAACTCACATCATATCCAAACTCATCCGCAAGAATGGTTAAACTCTCCTCATCAAGTGCCTGGTTTATAGTAACCAGCATACCCATGGAGAAGGCCTTTTGAACCACTTCTACAGGTTCAACGCCTATCATCTTAGCAAATTCCTGGACAGTGAGTCTTCCACCTGGTATTATTAATATAGGCCTACCCTCTTCTTCAACTTCCTCTTTAGGTTTTTTGTGTGGTTTCTTCTTCTTTGGTCTCTCATGTCCTTTCTCCATTTCATGAAGTGTTTTCTTCACCCTCTCTTCCGCCTTCATTCTCTCTCTTTTCTTTTTGGCAACCTTCTTCTCTTTTTCTTCTTCCTCTTCACCCCATATTTTTTTCTTTCTTTCGAGAAGCTGGCGCTCCTGATTTCTCACCTTGCTGAGCTTTTCCTTGATTGCTTTCTCCATCTCTGGAGTAACAGAAGCCTTTGGAGATTTGATGTCGAAGCCCAACTCCTGGAGGAGAGAAACAAGAGCAGTATTGGATAAGCCATATTTTCTTGCAAGGTCTCCTATTTTTTTCTGAGATTTATCTATATCCTTATTTCGCATTTTTCTTCTTTTCCTCTAATTTTGACTCGATCTCCTCAAGGAGTTTATAAGCTGTTTGCTCATCTATACCCTCGATATTGAGGAGTTCAGCCAGGGAAGGTACCTCCTTAAATACATATTTACCTGCTGTTCTGAGTGCCTCCAAGGTTTTCTCACTCAAACTTTCAAGCTCCAGAAGTGAAACCGCTTCAGAAGGAAGCTTGGCTTCACTCAGGGGGAACACATATATCTCCTTCCCAACCAGTTTGGAGGCCAGAATTACATTTTGAGCATCCTGACCCTTTGCATTTGCTATATCTTCATCCTTTACCACAGCTACCAGATGATCATCCTCTTCAAAAACTATCAGAGGATCCACCGGAGCGAGAGCATTTGCAGCGAATCTCAAAAGATTGTTGCTCCATCTCACCACATCTATTTTTTCACCAGAAAGCTGTTTTACAAGGGTCTGAATTCTTTTTCCCTTTACTCCTATACATGCACCTACGGGGTCCACCTTGGGATTCTTTGATCTTACAGCTACTTTAGCTCTCTTGCCAGGTATTCTAGCTACTGCTTTGACCTCCACTGTTCCATCCACAACCTCTGGAACCTCTTCTTCTACAAGTCGTCGCAGAAAGTCAGGATGGGTTCGGGAAAGAACGACCTGCTGGAATCTACGAGACTCATCTACCTTCAAAATAAGTGCTTTAAGGTCTCCACCCTGTTTGTACTTTTCACCAGGAATCTGTTCTTCAGGTGGGAGTATTGCCTCTGCGTTGCCTAAGCTTACGTATACTCCGGTTTTATCAACTTTCTGGATTGTACCTTTAATTATCTCCCCTATTCTCTGGGAGAAATCTTTGTAGATGTATTGCTTTTCAGCCTCTCTAATCCTCTGGAGGAAAAGATTCTGAATCTTATATACTGTTCCTCTTCCGAAGAAACTGAGATCAACAGGAACCTTCACCTTTGCGCCTATATATATGTCCGGATTATACTTCTTGGCCTCTTCCACAGAAATATCTCTATCCGGATCCTCAACATCTTTCTTCACTTCCTTTTCTACGGTGATCTGAACAATTCCTCGCTTTGGTTCTATTTCCACTTCCACAGGATAATCCTGCCCCTTTTTCTTTTTTATAGAATAAATAATAGAATCCTTGAGTGTCGAGATTACAAACTCCCTTGTAA